>JAIPEV010000110.1 GCA_021736965.1 Halanaerobiales bacterium
ATGATTTTTTAGTCTTTATTGATGAATCACATATGACAGTCCCTCAGATCGGTGGAATGTATGCTGGAGACAGGTCACGCAAGGAAAAATTAGTTGAATATGGTTTTAGACTTCCTTCAGCCTTGGATAATAGGCCATTAAACTTTGATGAGTTTGAAAAAGTAATACCTCAGGCCCTGTATGTATCTGCAACTCCTGGTCCATATGAATATGAACACAGCCAACAGATTGTTGAACAGATAATTAGGCCAACAGGATTAATAGATCCTGAAATTGAGGTTAAACCTATTGAAGGTCAAATTGATGATCTTTTAGAAGAAATACGAAAGGTTGTTAATCGAAACGAAAAGATTTTGGTTACAACTTTAACAAAGAGAATGTCAGAAGATTTAACAGAGTACTTAGCTGAAGCAGGAGTTCGTGTAAGGTATTTACACTCTGATATAGATACCTTAGAAAGATCTGAAATAATTAGAGATCTAAGACTTGATAAGTTTGATGTATTAATTGGGATCAATCTTCTAAGAGAGGGTCTTGATATACCAGAAGTATCTCTAGTTGCTATATTAGATGCTGATAAAGAAGGATTTTTAAGGGCTGAGAGGCCATTGATTCAGACAATTGGTAGAGCCGCCCGTAATGTGAACGGGAAAGTTATAATGTATGCAGATCGAGTTACAGATTCAATGCAGAAGGCAATAGGTGAAACTGAAAGACGAAGAGGTATTCAAAGAGAATATAATATCAAAAATAAGATTGATCCTCAAACTATAAAAAAACCGGTCAGAAAGGTAGTTAGACCTGAACAACTTGTAATAAATGATGGGAAAGTAAAAAAATATAATGAAGATCAAGAAAATTTAAAGAATTTATCTAAAATAGAACTACAAAATATTATGATAGAACTAAAAGAAGAGATGGAAGAAGTTGCCTCAAATTTGGAATTTGAAATTGCAGCTCAGATTAGAGATGAAATAAAAGAGATTAAAGATGAATTAAAAAGTAGATGAGGTGATTTATTTTGGGCAGAAAAAAAATTATTGTTAAAGGTGCCAAAGAACATAACTTAAAAAATATAGATGTTGAGATTCCCAGAGATAAATTAGTTGTAGTTACTGGACTAAGTGGTTCAGGGAAGTCATCACTGGCTTTTGATACAATATATGCAGAAGGGCAAAGAAGATATGTGGAATCACTGTCTTCTTATGCAAGACAGTTTTTAGGACAGATGGAAAAACCAAAAGTTGAATATATTGAAGGTTTATCTCCTGCAATTTCAATAGATCAGAAATCAACAAGTAAAAATCCCCGTTCGACTGTAGGTACTGTAACAGAGATTTACGATTACTTAAGACTTTTATATGCGAGAGTAGGAATTCCTCATTGCCCGGTATGTGGGGAGGAAATTAGTTCACAGACTTTAGATGAAATAGTTGATCAGGTTTTAGAACTTAAAGCAAGAACAAAAATTCAGATCCTTGCTCCGGTTATTAGAGGTAGAAAAGGTGAACACGAACAGGTATTCGCACAGGCAAGAAGAGATGGTTTTATAAGGGTAAGAGTAGATGGTAAAGATTATTTAGTAGATGATGAGATTAGTCTTGATAAGAACAAAAAACATGATATTGAAGTAATAGTTGATCGGATTATTATTAAAGAAGGAATTAGAGAAAGACTAGCAGATTCAGTAGAAACTGCTTTAGAATATGCAGATGGGCTTATATATATAGACATAATTGGAAAAGAAACTTTAACCTTTAGTGAAAAGTATGCCTGTAATCAACATGGGTTTAACTTAGAAGAACTATCTCCTAGGATGTTTTCTTTTAACAGTCCCTATGGGGCCTGTGAAAACTGTGATGGGCTGGGAATTAAAAAGGAGTTTGATCCTAACTTAATACTTGATAAAGATAGATCTATAAAAGATGGTGGTATAGTCCCCTGGCGTAATTCTAGCAGTAAATATTACCCAACTATATTAAAGGCATTAGCTAAAGAGTATGACTTTAGTTTAGCTACTCCTATCAAGAAGTTAAGTGATCAGATACAGGATGTTTTAATTAATGGTTCAGATCGTACATTATCTTTTCCTTATACAAATAGATATGGTAAAACTAGACAACAAAATACAGAGTTTAAAGGTGTAATCAACTATTTAAAAAGAAGATTAAAAAGATCAGATTCTGCTAGCTCACACAGTAGAGTAGAAAAGTATATGAGTGAAGATCACTGTAAGGAATGTCAAGGTAAAAAACTCAAACCCGGAGTACTTGCGATTACTGTTGGAGATTTATCGATCTCTGATTTTACAGAAATGAACATCGATGAAGCATTGGACTTTATTGGAAAGTTGAAGTTAAGTAAAAGACAAAAGTTTATTAGTTCTGAAATCGTAAAAGAAATTAAAAGCAGACTACAGTTTATGGTTAATGTAGGTTTAGATTATTTAACTCTCAATAGATCTGCTGTTACTTTATCTGGGGGTGAAGCTCAACGAATTAGACTTGCTACTCAGATTGGGTCAGGTCTAGTTGGTGTACTTTATATATTAGATGAACCTAGTATAGGATTACATCATCGAGATAATCAGAGATTAATCGATACTTTAAAACATATAAGAGATCTTGGTAATACAGTCATTGTAGTTGAACATGATGAAGATACAATTAAAACAGCTGATCATATAATAGACATTGGGCCTGGAGCAGGCAAACATGGAGGAAATATTGTAGTTCAAGGTAACTTAAAAAAGGTAATAAACTGTGACAAATCTTTAACTGGGAAGTATCTTAATGGAGATAAAAAAATACCTGTTCCTGAAAAAAGATATAAGCCAAATGGTAAGTTCCTTAAGATAAAGGGTGCAAGGCAGTTTAACTTAAAAAATATAGATGTAGAGATTCCTCTGGGTACTTTTACCTGTATAACTGGTGTTTCTGGCTCAGGTAAGTCGACATTGATCAATACAATTTTAAAAAGGAAATTAATGCAAAAATTATATGATTCAACTGACCACCCTGGTGATCATGATAGTATTGAGGGGATGGAATATATTGATAAGGTAATTAATATTGATCAATCTCCAATTGGACGGACACCACGTTCTAATCCCGCCACCTATACTAAGGTATTTAACTATATCAGAGATCTTTTTGCTGAAACGCCTGAGGCACGTAGAAGGGGTTATGACAAAGGAAGGTTTAGTTTTAATGTAAAAGGTGGTAGATGTGAAGCTTGTAAGGGTCAGGGAATAAATAAAATACAGATGCACTTTTTAGCAGATATCTATGTACCCTGTGAAGTATGTGGTGGTAAAAGATATAATAAAGAGACACTCGAAATAAAGTATAAAGGAAAGACTATTTCTGATGTTCTCGACATGACAGTAGAAGAGGCCTTACATTTTTTTGATAAGATTCCTCCCTTAAAGAGGAGACTACAGACTATTTATGATGTAGGTTTAAGTTATATCAAACTTGGCCAACCTGCTACAACTTTATCAGGTGGAGAAGCTCAAAGAGTTAAAATATCAACTGAACTCGGTAAAAGAAGTACTGGAAGTACGGTTTATCTTCTTGATGAACCTACAACAGGACTTCATTTTGCTGATATTAAAAAACTATTAGAGGTATTACACAGGTTAAGAGAAGGTGGTAATACAGTTATTGTAATTGAACATAATCTTGATGTAATAAAATCTGCTGACTACCTTATTGATCTTGGTCCAGAAGGGGGAGATAAGGGAGGAGAGGTTTTAGTAAGCGGTTCTCCTGAAGAGGTTGCACAAGCAGAAAATTCATATACAGGGAAGTTTTTAAAGGATGTTTTAAATCAAAATTGATCCAGACAATTTCTCCTAGCTAATTAAAAAGAAGATAAAAAAAGAGCATATTAAATACAAATTTGTACTCAGTACAATCTTTAATTAGATTTATACTTTCTTACTTGCATGCTCTTTATTCAATAGTTTTTATAGTTATAATTAAACTTAAACTAGTATTGTAATCTTAACTATCAATCATATATTATAAAAAAGTTAGTTGTATTTTTTTATATTTAGATTGCTTTTATATTAATTGGATAGTATATAAATGGATATTTAAAGAATATATCAGTATTATATATAAAACAGGAGGTGTAAACTGTAGTAACTTTTCTTCACCTAAATTGAAGATAAGATTTAGATGGAGTTTCTTTACTACATTTTAGATGAATAATTATCTTGAAGAACAGATAAAACAAATTCCAGATAAGCCTGGGGTATATTTGATGAAGGATAATTTGGGTGAAATCATCTATGTAGGTAAAGCAAGTTCACTTAAAAAAAGGATTCGTTCCTATTTCAGAAAAGGGAATCGAAGTTATAAGACTTCAATTATGATCGATTACATTGATGATTTTGACTATATAGTAACTGACAGTGAAATGGAAGCCTTTATTTTAGAGGCTAACTTAATAAAAAAACATCAGCCGCAGTTTAATATTAGACTCAAGGATGATAAGACATATCCATTTATAAAAATAACTATACAGGAAGATTTTCCTCGAATTAATAAAACACGTATTCTCAAAAAGGATGGAAGTAAGTATTTTGGTCCCTTTTCAGATGTTAATGCAATCTATAAGACGATTAAGATACTAAAAGATCTCTTTAAGTTAAGGAGTTGTAACTATGATATTAGTAAAGAAAAACAACTAGAAAGACCCTGTTTGAACTACTATATTGATAAATGTTTAGCTCCTTGTGTAGGGAAAATAAGTAGTGAGGAGTATCATAAACTGATCGATCAGGTGATTTTGTTTTTATCTGGCAGACAAAAATTTTTAATTAATAAGATAAAAAAAGAAATGAATAAAGCAGCTCAGGAACAGAACTTTGAAAAAGCAGCTCGTTATCGTGATGCTGTTAAGGCAGTGAAAGAAATATCTAGGCAGCAGAAGGTTATGTCAGAAGATGATATTGACCGTGACATAATAGCCATTATAGAAGATGATCTTTACTGTGTTCAGCTCTTGTTAGTTAAGAATGGTAAACTTATAGGGCAGGAATATTTCATAGTTGAAACCTTTGAAAAAAAGAGCTTAAAAGATGTAATGTCATCATTTTTACAACAGTATTATGAACAGGCTGCTCAACTCCCGGATGAAATTCTATTAAACACTGAGATCAATAATAAAAAAATCTTATTAAATCGACTAAAACAGCTTAAAGAAAAAACTGTCAAAGTCAAACTGCCTATCAAGGGTAATAAAAAAAGACTTGTTGAGATGGCAGAAAAGAATGCTAAACAGAACCTAAAAAAAGAACGCATAAAAAGAAAATACGAGAACAAAAGAACTGTTGAAGCTGTCAAAAAATTAGCTGAATATTTAAATGTAGATATTCTCCCATCACATATAGAAGGATTTGATATTTCAAATATCCAGGGTACTGATCCGGTTGCTTCTATGGTGGTTTTTAAGGATGGTAGGAGATCTAAAAGTGATTACAGACGGTTCAAAATTAGACACAAAGAAGGTCCTGATGACTATCAAATGATGAGAGAAGTAATTAAAAGGAGATATCAAAGGGTACTTAAAGAAGATAAGAAATTACCGGATTTGATATTAATTGATGGTGGAAAAGGACAGTTAAATGCAGCCGTAGAGGTATTAAAAAAATTAAATCTAGAGCATCTTAATATTATAGGTCTTGCTAAAAGAGAAGAAGAAGTATTTATTAAAAATAGAAAAGGTGCAATAAATATCCCAAAAGATTCGACTGCTCTCCATTTACTTCAAAGGGTTAGAGATGAAGCACACAGATTTGCAATTAACTACCACAGAAAACTAAGATCAAGGCGAATTACTTATTCAATGTTAGAGAGGATTCCCAAGATAGGTCCTAAAAGAAAGAGAGCTCTTCTAAGTTACTTTGGCTCACTGGCAAAGATCAAAGATGCTTCAAAAAAAGAGTTAATGGAAGTAGAAGGCATTAGCAAAAATTTAGCTCAAAGTATAAAAGAATATCTCAAGGATCACACCAGAAGTTTCTAATAATTAATTTTGACAATTGGAAGTGTGAAATATATAATTACTTTAA
>JAIPEV010000111.1 GCA_021736965.1 Halanaerobiales bacterium
AAAAAACAATAATGATTTAAAACTATGCTTTAATTTAAAACCCATTAGCTATAATATAATTATTATATTATAATATTTACTATACTAAGGAGAATGATATCATGGGGAAAAAAGATAAAATAATTTTAAAAGAAATAGAAGAATGGCATAATAAAGATATAATTGAAGAAGGGTTATATAGACGTTTATCTTCAATGTATCAAGAAAATGAATGGGATTTTACCACAATAATAAAATGGGCTTTAATAATTGGTGCTGTAATGATTGGTATCGGGTTAATTTCTTTTATTAGTTTTGTAATTCAATCTATAATATTTGCAATATTAATTTTATCAGCTTTATCTTTATCAGGTTATTATTATGGATTTAAATTAAAGCAAAGAGATTTTAAATATTATTTTCCTAAGACAGGAAATGCTTTAATTGCTATATCCAGTCTTTTACTAGGTGCAGATATTTTTGCGATAAATAGATTTCTTTTTAATGAAGGTATTTATTGGACAACTTTGATATTAGTAATATCTATTATATATTTATTTATTGCTTATTTTAAAGAAAATACTTTAGTTTTAGTTTTTAGTTTATTAGGTTTTGCAGCATGGTTTGGTGCAGAAACAGGCTATATGTCTGGTTGGGGGGCATATTATTTAGGATTAAATTATCCAATGAGATTCGCCGTAATAAGTCCAATAATTATTTTAATTGGATACTTTCATAAGAAATTAGATTTATCTGTTCCAGAATCATTTATACGGACTTATTATTCATTTGGATTATTATTTGTTAATTTATCTTTATGGATTTTATCTATTTTTGGTCATCAAGGAGGACTAGACAATTGGGGGTTCAGCTCAAATAATATAGAACTTATATTTTTTAGTATTGTATGGCTTACAGCAGATGCAATCATATTTCTAATAGGTGCAAAGTTTAAGGATAAGATGTTTGTGGGATATGCAGTTACATTTATAATATTAAATTTATATACACGATATTTTGAATATTTTTGGGATAAGATGTATAAATCATTGTTTTTTATAGTTTTGGGGGGGATTTCAATAATTATAGGATTATATTTTGAAAAGAAATTGAGTAATTAAAATGTCTTTCCTAAAGCTAGATGAGTTAGCGATCTGGTTCAGTATTTAAATTGAGATTATCGTAATTCTTTCTGTTGTTAAAACTTGTAGATCAACTAATTAGCGAATGTGAAAATAGACACTAACTCTAATCCATGAGACATAAAATGAAATTTCATCTAAAAGAGAGGAGGAGCCTAAAATGAATGATGAAAAAGAGAGAATAAAAAAAGAAAGACGTGTTTGGGAAAAACAGGCCAAATCTTATGATAAAATGACCAAGAGTGTATATGAACATGCTTATAGACTTTCAATAAAAAAAGCAAAAGAAATATTAGAACCACATCAACAGGTTCTTGAAATAGGATGTGGGACAGGAATAATTACATTTGGTATTGCTGATTCAGTAGAAAATATAACAGCGATAGATATTTCTCCTAAGATGATAGAAGTAGCTAAAGAAAAGAACAAAAAATTAAATAAAAATAATATAGATTTTAATGCTGCAGATGGATATGAGTTACCTTATCAAGATAAAGAATTTGATGTTATTTTGCTATTTAATGTTCTTCATATGATTAAAGAACCAGAAAGACAGTTAAGTGAAATATATAGACTACTGAAAAAAGATGGATATCTTATAACAGCGACTGATTGTTATGGAGAAGTTGTATCATTAAAAGAAAAATTATTATTGTTATTAAAAAAGTTTTTAAATAAAATAGGTATCTTACCATATTTAAAAAATTATAAAAAAGATGATTTAATAAATTTATTTGAAAACATGGATTTTCAATTTATCGAAGATGCTATATTACACCAAGATCCACCTAATTATTATGTTGTTTTAAAAAAATAAAGTAGTGTTACATATTAAAATAAACCTGGGTGATTATTATGAGAAAAAATTTATCTGAACTGACATTAGAAGAACTTTGGGAATTATTCCCGATAATTTTAGATGTACATAATCCAGAATATAAAAAATGGTATTTAAAAGAAAAAGAAAATATTGAAAAAGTAGTAGGTACAAATAAGATTGAAAGAATTAATCATATTGGGAGTACGGCAGTTGAAGGATTAATTGCAAAACCAATAGTGGATATTCTATTAGAAGTAGATTATAATACAGATATTAATAATTTAAAATTAAGATTAGAAAATTCCGGATGGAGACTTATGTCATCTGAAGAAGAAACAGATTTAAAACTGTCATTTAATAAAGGTTATACACCAGATGGATTTGCTGAAAAAGTATTTCATCTTCATCTTCGATTTTTAGGAGATTGGGATGAATTATATTTTAGAGATTTTCTTAAGATGCATAAAGGGATTGCTAAAAAATATGGTGAATTAAAACAAAAATTAAAAAGACAATATGAACATAATAGAGATGGATATACAGAGGCAAAAACAGCTTTTATTAAAAAATGGACAAATCAGGCAAGAAAAGAATTCCCTAAAAGATATTTGCCCTGAGATGATTATTTTTTACGTTACGAAGCAGCATTAAGGAGGAAAAATATGGATATTCCAAAAAATATTAAAGATCTACTAGAAAATGAAAGGTTTTGTACGATGGCTACGTGTTTTGATAATAAGCCCTATTTATCGTTAATGAATTTCACATATGTTGAGGCAGAAAATAAAGTTATTTTAAGCAGCAGAATTAATAGTAAAAAATATTCTAATATTCAAAAGAACAAAAATATATCATTACTGATATCATCAATTTCTGATGGAATCAGTGCTACTTTTTTAGGAACTGCTGTAACAATGGAGGATAAAGAAGGAAAGCATTATAGAGAAATGCATATAGAAAAGAATAATATGCCTCAATTTATTATCGGAGAAAATATCGGGTTAATTGTTTTTAGTATTGAAGAAATAATTGTTTCTGACAAACAGGATCAAGTTAAATATATTAATTGAATTTATACTAATATCACTCTGATATTACTGGGGCCGAATACTCGAAAGATTCAGTTACATTAGCAGTAGTTGCCAAAAAGTTATGATCAAAAAATTAGATTTTACTTTAGCATTTAAAAACCAAATATTTTTAAAGCGAAAGGATGTATCAACATTATGGGTAAATATATATTTTATATAATAATTGTGGTTGCATTAATTCTAATACCTGTTCTCTTTACTTACCCTTCATTTCTAAAGCAGATGAATCAAGTGAAACAGGAAATTAAAAACGAGAGTAATTTAATAGAAACTAAGTTTGGTACAATGGAATATGCAATTCGCGGGAAAGGAAAACCTGTTCTTCTAATCCACGGAGCTGGTGGTGGTTTTGACCAGGGATTATGGCTGGGTGATATATGTTTAGAAGATAATTATTTATTTATAGCTCCTTCTAAATTTGGTTATCTAAATTCAGATATTCCTGAAGAATATTCTGCAAAGCTTCAAGCAGAACAATATAAAATTCTTTTAGATAATTTAGGTATTGAAAAAGTTATTTTGATTGGTGTTTCAGCAGGAGGAACTTCATCAATGCAGTTTGCAAATGATTATCCTGAAAAAGTAGAAAAACTGATTCTCTTGAGTGCAGTCAGTATGCCGCCAAACCCAAATGACAAAGATCCATTTTTTATTAAAATAATTCAATTTATTCAAAAATCAGATTATGCATATTGGGTATTCACAAAAGCTTTTGAGAAACAGATGTTAAGTTTATTAGGGATTCCTTTAGATGATTATAAACAATTTACAATAGAGCAAAAACAACTTGCAAAAAATATGTTAGAAGTGATGCATCCCATGTCATTAAGATATGATGGAACTATTGTTGATGGATTAATAATTAAAGATTTTGATATACCCCAAAATATTAAAGCACCCACTTTAATAATGCACTCCAAAAACGATGGTTTAGTCAGCTATAGTCATGCAGAATATTCAAATAAAAATATAGAAAGTTCAAAGCTTATTCTCTATAATAAAGGAGGACATGGAATACTATCAGAATTAGAGGATGCTAGAAAACAGATTGAAATATTTCTTAATAATTAAAAAAAAGTCAATATTTTTTATTGCTTAAAAAAAATAGTTAAGGAGAGTTTAAAGAAGATGAATATTTTAACTCTGTTTTATATTTTAAATGCAACTTTATTAATACTTCATGAAATTGAATCAGCTTATGAGAAAGAATGGGAAATATTAAAATTGCCAGGAAAGATTACGGGTTTTCTTTTGCTGCATATTCCAATTCTATTTATTCTATTTTATGGGTTATTAGAAATTGATAGATTAACAGATATTGGACTTATACTAGCTTTAACAACAGGGTTGGGAGGTATTATACCATTCCTAATTCACAAAAAATTCGTTAAAAGAAGAGAAAAATTTAATTTATTAATTTCAAATATCATAATTTATGCAAATTTGTTATCTGGAATTATTACTTTTTCTTATTCAGTATATTTATTATCTTATTAATATAAATTATTAAATGAGAAGTTAATTATAAGATACTATTAATTTACGATAAATCTTAAGGAGGTGTATTTTTGATATTTTCAGTGAATCAATCAAGGTTTTTGCCGATTAATACGATTATTTTATTTTCAGTGATCTTTGTATTTTTTTCATTAATCTTACCGAATTATAGCCGAGAAAGCCTCGCTTATTTTGATGGGCGGGGATGAATCGGCTATTTTGATTTTAGTCAAGTTAGAAATTAAAGATTTTATAAAAGCTCTTGAAATAAAACATATGTTTGTGTTATAATGTAGTTAATATTTAGTAGATTTTGTTGCGGTTGCCGGTAGTGTTAGTTCTGAAAATATCTAACATTATATTAAAAAGCAAAGGTGTTTAATATGCATTTAACATATGTGCTGGAGTTATTAAAACCAACTAAAAGAAAACAAAATATATTCTTAAATAATATTGCAGAAGTAGTTAAGAATCGTCAAGCTATTGCTGATAAACTTAAAGCAGGAGAAACTAAATTAAGTTCTGCTGACTTCAAGGAGATAAACCTCCCTTCTGCTGTTAAAAATCAGAATATTAGAGAAGTTAAAGCTCTTTATGAGTTGTTTTTAAAATCTGGTTCTGATAAAGATAATATCGAATTCAAAGCTAACCAGCCTATTTGCTATAATAATCAAAATTATAAAATTGATCATCATATAATTTCAATCCCTCTTTATACCAGCAAATGCAAAAGATTCGCTTTTCCTGTTAAGCAGACTGAAAGGTTTGAAGAGCTGCAGCAGTATATCGATAATAGCTGCAAATTGGGTAAAGCCAGTCTCTTCTACAAGAGAGGTAAATGGTACTTTGCTGTAACAATTAAAATTGCTGCTAAAAAAACTTCTAACTCTAATTTGATGGGGATTGACATAGGGCTTCGCCAATTAGCGGTTGCCAGTGTTAAAAATTCTCAAGGCAAAGAAATTAATCGTCAATTCCATAATGGTAAACAAGCAGGTTTTATCCGCAAAAAGTATCGTGCGTTAAGAAGAAAACTGGGTCAATCTAAAAAAGTTAAAGCCATTAAAAAAATTAATGACAAAGAGCAGAGATGGATGACTGATTTAAACCATAACATTAGTCGCCAGCTTATTAATTTTGCTGTGCAAAAGAAAGTTGGTACTATTATTATGGAGAATCTAGAGAATATCCGAAAAACTGCTAAAAGTCTTAATAGAGCAGATAGAAGCCTCCACAGCTGGACTTTTTATCAACTTCAACAATTCATAGAATATAAAGCTGAATTAGCTGGGATCAAGGTAGAATACATTAACCCTAAATATACCTCCCAGGGTTGTTCTAAATGTACTAAAGTTAAGAAATCTAATCGTAAAGCTAATTTATACTCTTGTGAGTGTGGTAATCATATCCACGCTGATCTAAATGCAAGTAGAAACATAGCTAATAAATATTTAGAGCAACAATCTGCTTAGATGGTAATAGTCTAAGTGCCTGAGTGCCTA
>JAIPEV010000112.1 GCA_021736965.1 Halanaerobiales bacterium
GGAAGCTGTAGATTTGACAATGGAAGCTTTTGAAATTGCAGATAGATATAGAAATCCTGTCTTGATTGTAGGTGATGGAATTATTGGTCAAATGATGGAACCTGTTGAATTTAAAGATCCAGTTGATCTTAATAAACTTCCTAAAAAAGAGTGGGCTACTGATGGTGCAAAAAATAGAGATCCTAATGTTATTAATTCATTAGCATTAGCTCCTCAGGATCTTGAAGATCATAACTTAAAACTTAAAGCAAAGTATGACAAGATGAAAGAAAAAGAAGTCAGATATGAAAAGATTAATACCGAAGATGCAGATATTATAATTGTTGCTTATGGAACTACAGCTAGAATAGCTTCAAGTGCTATTGAACAAGCACGTAAAGAGGGATATAAAGTAGGAATGATACGGCCGATAACATTATTTCCATTTCCAACTGAAGTTATAAGTGAAGCTGCTGATAAGGCAGATAACTTTTTAGCTGTTGAAATGAGTACCGGCCAGATGGTCGAAGATGTTAGATTAGCTGTCAACGGGAAAAGACCTGTTCATTTTTATGGTAGAACAGGTGGAGTAGTTCCTGCTCCTGAAGAGATAGTAGATAAAATAAAAGAAATCGGGGGTGACAAATAATGAAAGAAGTAGCAGGATATCCTGAAGCTTTAACTGAAAAGAAATTTCATTATTGTCCAGGTTGTACACATGGAATCATCCATCGATTGGTCGCTGAAGTTATAGATGAGCTTAAAATAAGAGAAGAGACAATTGGTGTGGCACCAGTTGGTTGTTCAGTTTTAGCTTATGAATACTTTAATGTAGACATGCATGAAGCTTCACATGGTCGAGCTCCGGCTGTTGCAACAGGTATAAAAAGAGTTCATCCCGATAAGTTTGTCTTTACCTATCAGGGCGATGGTGACCTTGCTTCAATTGGAACAGCTGAAATTGTTCATGCTGCCAATAGGGGAGAGTTAATCAGTACAGTTTTTGTCAATAATGCAATCTATGGAATGACCGGTGGTCAGATGGCTCCAACCTCTTTAATTGATCAAAAAACAACAACATCTCCTTTTGGACGGGATCCAAAGCAAGCAGGTTATCCAATCAAAATGTCAGAGATGTTGACTAAATTAGATGGTTCAGTCTATATAGCAAGAGTATCAGTCCATGATCCAAAACATATTAGACAGGCTAAAAAAGCGATCAAAAAGGCTTTTAAGATTCAGTTAGATAAAAAAGGTTTTGCCTTAGTAGAGGTCCTTTCTACCTGTCCTACAAACTGGGGTATGAAACCATTAGATGCTCTTAAATGGTTAAAAGAGAATATGATGGCAACATATCCTCTTGGTGAATTAAAAACACCAGAGGAGGTAAAATAAATGAAAGAAGAAATTATCTTTGCTGGTTTTGGAGGTCAGGGAGTTTTACTTATGGGTAAGCTTGTTACTTATTCTGGAATGAAAGAAGATAAGGAGGTTTCATGGATTCCATCTTATGGTCCAGAGATGAGGGGTGGCACAGCTAACTGTACTGTAATAGTATCTGATAAAAGAATTGCTTCACCGATGTCTTCAAGCCCAAATACCTTAATAGCAATGAACTTACCATCTTTAGATAAGTTTTTACCACAGGTAAAAAGTGGTGGATCTGTATTTTTAAATAGTTCTTTAATAGATAAAGAAGTTATAAGAGATGATCTAAATGTAATAAAAGTACCTGCTAATCAGATAGCAAATCAGCTAGGTAGTTCAAAGATAGCCAATATGGTAATCTTAGGTTCCTATATAAAAAATAGTAAAATAGTTAAGCTAGATACTGTAAAAAATGCATTAGAAGATGTACTATCTGCTAGAAATAAAGATTTGATCGATCTTAATATCAAAGCCTTAGATAAGGGTACTGAATATAACTAGATAGTAATTTAATCAATTAAGCTCATTCCTTTTTTGGGAATGGGCTTTTTTTTATCTTTTTAAGATGTTAAAATAGATGTTAATTACAATAAATAGGTAGGTGTATAAAATAATGGACAAATATAAAGAAAAGATTATTAATAGTAAGTACATATACCAAGGATCTGTTTTAAAGCTACGTAAAGACAAAGTTAAACTATTTGATGGTCATCAGACCTATAGAGAAGTAATTGAACATAGTGGTGGAGTGGCAATTATTCCGATTACAGACCAGGGGCAGATTTTAATGGTTAAACAGTACAGGATAGCTGTTGATCAGGTGGTTTATGAGCTACCTGCAGGTAAACTTGAAGTTAAAGAAGAAAAAAAAGAATGTGCTAAAAGAGAATTAGAAGAAGAGACAGGATTTAAAGCAGGAAGGATTAAGAAGCTTTTTAATTTTTATACCACTCCAGGTTATAGTAATGAAAATCTCTCTTTATATATTGCATACAAATTAAAGAAAGTAGGTCAAAACTTAGATCGGGGAGAATATATTGAAGTAGTAAGCTTAAATAAAGAAGATATAATACCTAAAATATTAAAGGGTGAAATTAAAGACAGTAAAACTATAATTGGACTACTTTGGTATTTAAATGAAGGTATCAGTGATGAATAAGTACTATGGAGATTTACATATCCATATTGGAGCAGCTCAAAATGGCCGTCCTGTCAAAATTACAGCCTCAAAAAACTTAACATTTGAAACAATTATTAAAGAAAGTAAAAAACATAAAGGGTTAGATTTGATAGGTATTATTGATTGTGCTTCACCACGGGTACAACAAGATATGTATAGGATGTTAAAAAGGGGAGAGATTAAAGAATTAGACGATGGCGGTTTTAAGTATGATGATATGGTAATAATTCCAGGCGCAGAGGTCGAAAGTAGAGAAGCAAATGGAGGTATGGTTCATTATCTTGCCTACTTTCCATTTTTTGAAAATATTAAAGATTTTACAGAGATAATGAAACAGTACATTACAAATATAAACTTAAGCTCTCAGGTGACTAATTTAACAGGCTTAGAGATATTTAAGATCGTAAAATCAACAGGTGGTATCTTAATTCCTGCCCATCTATTTACCCCTTATAAAAGTTTTTATGGTAATGCATTTAAATCTTACTTAGAAGTATTTACTAAAGAGGTATGGGATCAAATTCCTGCTATTGAACTAGGATTAAGTGCAGATACTCATTTAGCTGACATGCTTAGTGAACTTAAGAATAAGACTTTTTTGTCTAACTCTGATGCCCATTCAGCTTTAAAGATTGCAAGAGAGTACAATATTTTTAAAATGAATGATTTAAGTTTTCAAGAGTTTGAACTTACTTTAAATAATAAAGGTGATAGAACAGTTATAACAAACTATGGTCTTGATCCTAGATTAGGTAAATACCATAGATCTTACTGTGATAAATGTGAACAGGTAATAGTAAGTGAACAAGGTTTAGATTTCTGTCCTAACTGTGATAAAAAATTAATAAAAGGTGTAAAGGATAGAATATTAAAAATATCAGATCAGGGAGTGAAACATCCAAAAAAAAGAGGAAAGTATATATACCAGATACCACTACTTGAAATCCCTGGTATCGGTATTAAAACCTTAGATAAATTATTAGATAAGTTTGATAATGAGATGAATGTTTTACATAATGTAAGTTATAATCAACTAAAAGAACTTTTAAACTCTGATTTAGCTGATAAAATTATAAAAGCAAGAAATGGAGCTATACGTATTCAATCTGGTGGTGGTGGAAAATATGGAAAAATGAAATAAATTAAATATATTATAAAAAATATTAAAATAATTAATATTAAACTTGACATATATAAAGTATAATAATATAATATTAATATAAGATTTAAAAATAACGAAATAATTTGAGATCAGGAAGGAGGAAGATTAATGATCAATAATTTAGTAGGAAACTGTCCCGTCTGTGGTGACGATATGATAATTACTTCATTAAAGTGTCCCAGCTGTCAGACTTCAATAAGTGGTAATTTTAAATTAGATAAATTTTCAAAATTAAAAAAAGAGCATTTAGAATTTATAGAGGTGTTTGTCAAGTCGCGCGGGAATATTAAAGAAGTTGAAAGAGAACTTGGGATTTCATACCCAACCGTTAGAAATAAACTTGATGAAGTTATACATGCCTTAGGTCATGATATAGATCAAAGTCCAGATGATGAGATGGCTGAAAAAAGAAAAGAGATTCTTGCAGAACTAGAAAATGGTGATATAACTGCAGCAAAAGCGGTTCAAAAACTTGGAGAAATTTAAATCAAGGGGGAATATACAGTGAGCGAAGAAAGACTACAAATTTTAAAAATGCTAGAAAAAGGTACAATTGATGCTGAGGAAGCTAATGAATTACTTGATACTTTAAAAGAACGTGATAAAATTTTTGAAAAGGTTGATAGTAATAAAAAGAAACCTAAATTTATCAAGATCCTGGTAGAAGAAAATGGTGAAGAAAAGGTAAACATTTCAATACCTATCTTATTAGCAAAAACGGCTTTAAAGATAATGCCTAAAAAAGCAAAGGATCAGATGGAAGAGAAAAATATAAATCTCGATAGTATTTTAAATGCAATCGATGACGAGGGAAGTACTGGTAAGATAGTGGATATAAATGATAACGGAGACCATGTTTCAATTTCTTTGCAATAATAAAGGAGGGTTTATATGATTAATCCAGTTTATGAAAAATATGCAGATGTTTTAGTAGATTACTCTGTAGAAGTAAAAAAAGGAGATAAGGTTTTAATTCAGGGTACAATGGCAGCAGAACCATTACTTAAAGCGATATATACTAAGGTGTTAAAAAATGGTGGAAATCCTTTAGTAATACCTAGTTTTGAGGAACAGGAAGAACTTTATTTTGAATATGCTTCTGAAGAACAGTTAAACTATCAATCACCTTTTTTGAAGCATATTATAGAAAATATCGATGCATCTATCTCTATCTTAGCTAACTATAATACTAAAAGTAAGACCAATATTGATCCTAAAAAAATGCAAAAAAGAAGTTTAGCAAATAAAGAAATAATGGAAATACATATGAAGAGAGCTTCTGAAGGAGATTTAAACTGGACATTGTGTCAGTTTCCAACCTCAGCAGATGCACAAGAAGCAAAGATGTCTTTAAAAGACTATGAAGAGTTTGTTTTTCAGGCCTGTCATCTATTTGAGGATGATCCAGTAGCCTATTGGGAAGAACTAGGTAAAGAACTAACAAGGATTGCTGACTATTTAAATGATGTAAAAGAAATTCATTATAAGTCTGATGATACAGATATTAAATTCAATGTTGAAGGGAGATTATGGGTTCCAGATAAGGGTAAAGAAAACTATCCCGGAGGAGAAGTATTTACTGGACCTGTTGAAGATTCTGCAGAGGGTCATATCAGATTTTCATATCCTGGTATCTTCCAAGGCAAAGAAATCGAAGATATTAGATTAACATTTAAGAAAGGTAAAGTTGTTGATGCTTCTGCTGAAAAAGGAGAAGAACTATTAAAAACACTACTTGATACAGATCAAGGTTCAAAATACTTAGGAGAAGTTGCAATTGGATGTAATAATGGTATTGATCAGTTCAGTCGTAATATGTTATTTGATGAAAAAATAGGGGGTACAGTTCATCTAGCAATCGGTCGTAGTTATCCTGAAACCAAAGGTAAAAATGAATCAACAATACATTGGGATATGTTATGTGATATGAGTGATGGAGGAGAAATCTTTGCAGATGGCAAACTAATCTATGAAGATGGAGAGTTTTTAATATAAAATTAAATAAAAAGATATCTAAAAGCGGTAGGATAATCTATATTCTGCCGCTTTTTGTTGTTTAATTAGTTTACATTTACCGTTTAATTAGTTAATATATAATTAAGATAAAAAGATAAGATATTAATTAAAAACGTTAATTATGGGAGGAGTAGTAATGAGTATTTTAATTACAGGTGGGGCCGGTTATATTGGAAGCCATCTTACAAAGATACTATTAGAAAATGGTTATCAAACAGTTGTAGTTGATAACTTAAAAAAAGGACATAAAG
>JAIPEV010000113.1 GCA_021736965.1 Halanaerobiales bacterium
CAGATTGGAGTAGCTTTAGATTTGGCATATATGGTTCAAAGAGACTTCGCTCATATTACAAACACAGAAGTTGATGTAGCATTAATAATTTTTAATATAATATTATTTACAAGTCTATTTACTGAAATTACAGGTTCAGCAGCAACTGAGTATGCTTTATTTAAATCAGGGGAGATTAAAAAAATTAAATATATCAAAGATTAAGTAATATAAGCAAATTTGAACTGTTGCTTGACAAGATCTATTATTTATATTATAATCTAAAATGTTGCAACAATTGTTGTACTTGCCGGGGTGGCGGAATTGGCAGACGCATCGGACTTAAAATCCGGTGGGATTTTTTCCCGTATCGGTTCGAGCCCGATCCCCGGCACCATATTATCAATTTACAGGAGGAATATTTTTAATGACTTATACAGGTAAAGTAAAATGGTTTGACTCAACAAAAGGTTTTGGATTTATTGAAAGAGAAGATTCTGAAGAGGATGTATTTGTTCATTTTTCTGCTATACAAGATGAAGGTTATAAATCTTTAGAAGAAGGTGCAGAGGTTGAGTTTGAAATTGTAGAAGCTGAAAGAGGTCCTCAAGCAGAAAATGTAGTAAAGTTATAAACTAAAATAGATTTTTTTTATTACCCCAGCTCAATAAAAGCTGAGGTTTTTTGTATTTTACAGTGTTTATTTGCAGGGTTTTAATTTTTAATGAATAATTATATAATAAAGGTAGTATATATAGATATGAGGTGCTTAAATTATGAAATATCAATCAAGAATCCAGTTTAATGATCAATATAAGATAAAAGAAAAATCAATTAAGCAAATCAAAAAAATGATTAATAAAATAGAAATTAATCAAAATTTGATCGATTCACTATATTATGATTCCAGAAAAACTACAACAAAATTAGCTCAAAAATGTGAAGTTAAATTAAAAGAAAAAGAAAAATTAGCTAAAAAGATGAAAAGATATAAGGTAATTGAAAATGAAATTTACAATAAAGGTTATGATAATATATATGGTTTTTTTTCAACAGGTATGTACGCAGCAGCAGGACCAATAACAACTGTAGTTATAAATATTGGCAAATTTTTTAATAACGATCAAATTAGTTATTCTTATAATTTAACTGAAAATAAAAGAAAACAATTATTTGAAAAGCTTATTGATAATGTAAATTATTTTGATATATATCATGTTAACTCTCAATATATTGATAAAAATGGAATCAAAGATGCAATCAAATATGGATATAATAATTTATATAAAAAGTTAAAGGAAAGTGATGATAGTTTTTATATTTTTTATAGATATGGATTAGATATAGAAAATAAAAAAATAATTATCAGTACCCAAAAAAAAGTATATATTTTAGCAACAGCATCTATAATAGCAAAGTGTTTGAGAGAAAAAATGATGGCTCAACTAGCTAAACAATTCCCGGGTTTTGGATTTGATAACAATCATGGATATATTACAAATAAACATAGAAAATATGTAAAAAATAATGGATTCAGCTCTGTTCATAGGAGGTCATTTGACTTTGAAAAGAAGTTAGAATTTGAATTTTAAAGGTGGGTGGTAGAAGATGTTTAAAAACTCAATTAAGGTAGGAGAAGTTTCAAATATACCAATAAAGCTTCACATTAGTTTTATTATTGCTCTACCTTTTATTGCCTGGGCTGTTTCTACAAATATTAAAAGTTTGGCTGAAATAATGAATATATCTTATAAAAGTTTTATTGTTCCTGATTATTTATTGGGTTTAATAGTAACTGTTTTTTTATTTATAAGTGTTGCTTTACATGAATTAGCACATTCTTATGTTGCAAAATCCAAAGGGCATAAAATTAACAGTATTACTTTGATGCTCCTTGGTGGAATCGCTGAAATAAATGAGTTAAATGAGATACCAGAAGATGAGTTACAAATTACAATTATAGGACCAATGACAAGTTTAGCAATTGGTTTTACCTTATTATTAATTAGTCAGTTAAGTTTAAATCTTTTTATACCAGATCTTGGTTTTTTGATACTATATATTGGTCAGTTAAATATCTTTTTAGCGATCTTTAATTTAATACCAGCTTTTCCCAATGATGGTGGTAGAGTACTTAGAGCATATTTAGCCAAAAAAAAGGATTATATACAGGCTACTCAAATAGCAGTTATGGTTAGTAAATTTACCGTATTTATCTTTGGAATAATAGGTTTTATTTATGGTAATTTTATCTTAATATTAATTGCTTTTTTTATCTACATGAGAGCAAATCAAGAGTATCAATTTAGTTTACTTAAAAATCTTTTATCAGAGTTAAAAGTAAAAGATTTAATGAGTAATGATGTATCTTATGTATCTCAAGATTTAAGTATTAATCAGCTTTTAGATATGATGCTTTATAAAAGTCACAGTGGATATCCAGTGATAGAAGATGGTGAAATTATTGGATGTGTGACGATGGAGGATATAAGAGAGATAACAAACGAAAAACATCAGAATGTATATGTTAAAGATATTATGTCAACTAAAATAATAAAAGTTTCGCCAAATGATGATGTTAATAAAGCCTTCCAACTTTTATTAGAAGAGGATATTGGTAGATTAATGGTTGTTAAACATGGAAAGTTGGTTGGTATCATTACTAGAACAGATATATTTAATGCTTTTAAAATAAAACAGATTGAAAAAAGTTTATAAAGGATGATTGTATGAACAAAGAAGAAAGGTTTTATTTAAAGTTGAGAAATAAGATAAAAAATAGTTCTGAAAAGATTTCTAAAAATAAAAATATTCCTGAATATTTATTACTAGCACCTGATATATTTTATCTTTTAATAAAATTAATACAGGATCAAACAGTAAGTGATTTTAAAAAAATAAAACTAGGGATTGTAATTGCATATTTTATAACACCAATTGATTTACTTCCAGAGTTATTTGTTGGTTTAACAGGATATATTGATGATTTAGCCTTAGCTGCATATTTGTTTGATGACATAATTAATGATCTCGATAATGATCTTATTGAAAAGTATTGGCCAGGAGAACAGAAGTTTTTAGATTTAATCAAAGAAATTTTAAGCAAATCTAATAACTTTTTAGATAAAAAAATAGTTGATAAAGCAAAAAAAATAATTTCTAAAATTTAATAAAAGACACTATTAACTATAAAAGATGGTATGTTTGAGAGATTTAAATTATATATTTAGCAAAAAAACTTGTAACAAGTTCACAAGTTACAGAAATATCTAATATCATGTTATATTATTTAAATAACATACATCTAAAATAAAAAAAGGTGGTTTTTTATGAAACATAAAACTTTATATTTTGAAGATGATGTATTAAAGATGATTGATCAACGAATTTTACCTCTTGAAATTAAACATTATGAAGCAAAAGACTATCAGGAAGTCTGTGAAGCAATCAAAAAGATGGTAGTAAGGGGAGCACCTGCAATCGGAGCAGCAGCTTCTTTTGGTTACTATCTAGCAGTAAAAGAGTTTTATAAAGCAGATGATCAAGATAGTATAAAAAAAATAGATCGAGCAAAAAAAGATCTTTTAAATACAAGACCAACTGCTGTAAACTTAAGTTGGTCAGTTAAAAGAATGGAAAAAGTATTTAAAAATGAAAACAACATAAGCCTTTCTAAAAAATTAATATTAGATCTCTTATATAAAGAAGTAAAGAATATATTTAATGAAGATATCAAAACAAATAAAAAATTAGCTGAATATGGAAACAAATTAATTGAAAAAAATGACGTAATATTAACTCACTGTAATGCGGGGGCATTAGCAACAGTTGGCTATGGGACAGCACTTGGAGTTATTAGAAAAGCAAATCAAAATAATAAAAATATAGAGGTTTTTATAGATGAAACAAGACCTCGACTTCAAGGGGCTAGTTTAACTGCTTTTGAAATGCTGGAGGAAGAGATTCCTGCGACATTAATTGTAGATAGTACAGCAGCTACTTTAATTAAGAACCAAAAAATAGATAAAATAATAGTAGGAGCAGATAGAATTGCAAGTAATGGTGATGTTGCAAATAAAATCGGTACATTTATGTTATCAGTAATAGCAAAAGTATATGAAGTACCTTTTTTAGTTGCCGCTCCAGTTTCTACAATTGATTTTGATATAAGTAATGGTAATGAGATAGAAGTAGAAAATAGAAATAAAGATGAAGTAACAGAGATAAGAAGTGTAAGGATTGCACCAGAGGGAATAAAGGTATATAATCCTGCTTTTGATCTAACTCCTGCTGAGAACATTACAGCTATCATTACTGAAAAAGGTATTTTAAAGCCACCTTTTAAGGAATGTATCAAAAATTTAACATAAAAACTTTACGGGGTGTAAAGTTAAATGGATAAAGAAAAACAATATCTAATAATTTCAGATATTCACAGTAATTATACAGCTTTGAATACAGTATTAAAAAATGAAAATTTAAATAATAAAGAAATTATATGTTTGGGAGATCTTGTTGGATACAACACTAGACCAAATAAATCTGTTGAGTTAATTAAGAATATATCAAAAAAAGTGATTGCTGGTAACCATGATAAAGCAGCTATTGACGAATTAAGAACAGACTGGTTTAGAGATGATATTAAAAATTCTATAAAATGGACAAAAGATAAGTTAAGTGAAGATAATAAAAAATATATTAAAAAGTTAAAAATTAGAGAAAAATTCAAAATAGATAATCTAAAATTTTTAATTGTACACGGAAGTCCTGAGCCAAATAATCCTTTTTCATATATTCTAAACAGGTATGATATAAAAAGAATAGAATCATATATTCAAGATGTTAATATTGTTTTTATAGGACATACTCATATTCCAAAATGTTTTTGTTTTAATGGAGAAAACTGGAAAATAATCGATCAAGAAGTTATAAAGATAAATCCAAACTATCATTATATAATAAATCCAGGTAGTATAGGCCAACCTCGAGATAGAGATTCCAGATCTAGTTATCTGATATATGACAGTAAATATAAAAAAGTCATATTTAAGAGATTAAGTTATGATATTAAACAAGTAATGGAAAGCTTTAAAAATACAGATTTACCTAAAGATTTTAAAGAACGATTAATTCATGGAAGATAGATTAATGACTTAGATTAGTTTTATACCAGAAATCAGGTGATTAAATGAAAATTAAGTATTTAAACGGAGAGAGATTATATTATGCCTTTGTCTCTGGGGCAAAAGAAGTAATTGAAAACAAAAAAGAGTTAAACAAAATTAACTTATTTCCAGTACCTGATGGTGATACAGGTACTAACTTATCTAGAACTTTAAATATGGTTGTAGAAAATGTTAGAGCCGATAAATCTATTACAAAAACTTTAAGTTTAATGAGTAATGCTGCTCTTCAGGGAGCTATCGGCAATTCCGGTATTATATTTGCTCAATTTATTAATGGTCTAAAGGTAAGTGTGAAATCAGAAAATAGAATTAATGTAAGTAGTTTTGTTGAGATAATAAATAATGCTGTTGATTATACCTATAAGGCGATTAATGAGCCAGTTGAAGGAACTATACTTACAGTAATGAATGATTGGTCTAAGGCATTAGGAGATGTTAAAAGAAGAACTGATGATTTTGAAGTACTGATGTCCGAGTCTTTAAAAACAGCTCAAAGGTCTTTAGCAAGCACAAAAGAAACCCTTGAAGTTTTGAAACAAGCTAATGTTGTTGATTCAGGAGCATTAGGATTTATATTTTTTTTAAATGGTATTTTAAATTTTATAAAAACTGGTGAGATAAAGAATGTAAAAAGTTATAATACTGTATTAAGTGAACAAGAATCTGAGATTACTCAAGATGAAGAAATTAATTTAAGATACTGTACTGAAGCATATATTGAAAAGCTTATTTTGAATAAAGATAAACTAAGGGCAAAACTTTGCTTAATAGG
>JAIPEV010000114.1 GCA_021736965.1 Halanaerobiales bacterium
ATAAATTTATATATGATAATATTTTGAATTATCAGTTTATTAAAAGAGATATTTTTGCTCATCATGGTAAAATGCGCATAAAAGAATAAAGCATAAAAAATCTATAAAAATGACAATAATATAACCTTAAAATAGACCTATAGAATGAAGTTTTATAATAAAAATAAAGTACTTGTTTCCTCTAGATTTCTAAAATCATTGAAAAAATTACCGCAAACAAAATATAATAAGATTTTAAATAAAATAAAGTTTATTACTAATTTTTTAAAAAAAGAAAAAATGAATTTTAGAGAGTTACCTCCTGGCTTTTGGGGCAGAAAAATAAGAGGGGATAATTCGCATTATAATATATATAAATTTAGACTAAACAACGGTGATAGAATTCTATTTACATATTGCTCTGAATTAGATATTTGTAAGGATCGATATAGAAATTCAATATTGTATATAGCCTATAGCAACCATGATGAACAAATTGAGAAGTCAAAAAACATATCGAAACTAAAACCAAAAGAAATACAAATTGATACGAATCAATATTATGATCAAAATCCAGTAGATATAAATTTGGACAAACAATATGCAGACTATAATATTGATTTGGATGAATCAATTACAATGGTGTTAGACAATAAAAATATAAAAAAGCTCCTTAATAGCAATGATTCGAAAGCCTTATATTTTTTAAACACCGAACAATTCTCATGCTTAAAGTGTAAGAATTCTCTTTTTTTATCAGGAAGTGCTGGTAGTGGTAAAACAACTGTAGGTATTCACAAGTTACTAAGTCTGCCTAAAAATTATAAAGTTGCCTATTTCACTTATACAAAAAACCTAAAAAATAATTCATATGAAATTTATAATGATTATTCGGGGAATAATAAAAACGACATAGATTTTTTTACATTAAATGAATATTTAATAGATAAAGCAGAGATCCCTTATAGGGCATTTATACAATACAATAATTTTAAAGCTTGGTACCAAAAAAATAGGTATAAATTCCAATATATTAGAAATATCAATATTTTAGATCTATGGGCTGAGATCCGTGGAATTTTAAAAGGGTTCATGGGGGTTAATTGGATTCGTAATCGTAATCTTAGAAATATTAGTCTTAAGCCAAATACATTATCAACTTTAAAAAATTTAGACCTTGTAGAAGTATTAAATGATAAGTGCATTCATTTAACTAAAAATCAAATTAAAACAAAAAGAAGAGATGCGAAAAATAAAATATTAGATTGTAATATTCCTAATAGCGATAAAGAAAAAATCATAAAATTAATAGATAACAAAATATTTTCAACTAAACTGATAGATAAGGCGACATATTTATATTTATCTAATAAATATACAATTTTTAATAAAGAAGATAGAAAAAACATTTATAAATTCGCTCAAGAATATCAAAACTGGCTTAAAACTAAACATAAATATGATGAGAATGATCTTGCATTATATGGACTAAAACAATTAAATAATAAAAACCTACCCATATATGATTATATCGTAATAGATGAGGTCCAAGATTTAACTGAATTGCAAATTTATTTTTTATCAAAATGTGTTAAAAAATTATCAAATATATTTCTTAGTGGTGATGTAAATCAAATAATTAATCCCACCTATTTTAGTTTTAAAAGATTAAAAAACTTTTACTATACTGAAAATTGTAATGAATTATGGTCCAGGAAGCATTTGACTAAAAATTATCGAAGTCAAAAATATATTGTAAATATTGCCAATACGTTAACAAAAATAAGAAAGAAAACTATTGGTTCTTTATCTTTAAAGAATGATATACATGAAACTGCAATACGTAAGGGTGAAAAACCATTCTTGTTAGAAAGATCTGAAAAAAATTTAGAGAAATTGATTAATGTTATTAATGAAAGAGCTTATGCGGCTCTGATAGTTCCGTCAATTAAAGAAAAAATTAAATTACAATCTTATGTTAATAATGATTCAGGCAGAATATTTACTATAAAAGAAGTTAAAGGGTTAGAATTCTCTTATAATGTTTGTTATAACTTAATTTCAAAATACAAAAAAGAATGGGATGAAATATTTGCTGGATTAGCTCATAAAAATGCAAAATATAGATATTACTTTAATGCATTATATGTCGGTATTACAAGAGGAAGGAACAATCTTTTATTATATGAAGAAGATATAAACCAGAAGTTGTTTAAAAAAATAAAAAATTATTTTGAATATGTGGATCAATTTGATAAGAACAATCTATCATTGACGAAATTCTCGAGTCCTCAAGAATGGTATAATGAGGGAAAAAAACTTGAAGAAAAAGAAAGGTATGCTCGTGCTATTAAAGCTTATAAAAAAGCCATAAGCGTTAAGGGAACAAAAATTAGTATAGCTAGATGCAAGGCTAAAATTATGGCTAAAAATGGTGATTTTGAAGAGGCCGGCTTATTTATGTTAGAACAAAATATTGATAATGTAAATATAAAAGATAAAGAATTAATAATAGACTTTTTTACTAAGGCTGGTAAACTAAATCAGACAATAAAGGCAAAATTAATTCTTGGATTGGAAAATTTTGAAAATATTGATAGGATACTATCTCAGAATGATATGACAATTTTGGATTTATTTGAAAATAAAAGTAGTGTCGAGAATAACTTTGAGCTACTAAACAGAAATTATTTTGATCCTAAGGTTGATTTATTTAAAAATAAAATTGAAGACATAATAGATTATATAAATTTAATATAGGGCAGTTAATGGATTCAAAAAATTTAATTAATTTAATCAAACGGTTTGAAAAAAGTTATAAACAACTATCAAAATTAGAAAAGGAATTACTTTTATTAAATAATACATTAGAAAGCGTGGACAATCAAACAAAATCTATACAAGAATTAAAAACCTTAATTAATGAAACCAGTATTGTTGAAGAATTAAAAAGTGCCAATGATAATGCTGAAACAATATTAAATAAAATTAAAAAGCACCTAACTAACGTTGATAGAAATCTTGCTGATATTAATGAACTATCAAATAATTACCATAGTAATGTAAAAAATTCTACAAATATACTGAATGATACAAAACAACAAATAAAAAAATATAATAATGAGATATATCCTAAAATAAGTGAAATCGGGGATTCATTAGATAAAATTGAAAATGTAAATATAGAAAATTTATCTCAACTCATTAAAGAGGATTTATCTGAAATAAACAACAAATTAAAAACAATATCCGATTATAGTAAAAATAAGAATGAAAAAATTAATGACATTTTTTCGAAAATAGAGTATAACAGAGAAGAAGATATCAACCGAATTAACAGTTTTATGAAAAAAAATAGAAATATATATAAAGCAGTTCATAATCTGGAAGACGATACTCAAAATTCATTACAGAAATTTAAAGACTTATGTGATCTTTGGGCAGAAGAGAATATAAGAAGATCGAGTTTGAAAAATAAATTTTCTATTAAACGATTTGCTTTCCGGACAATAATTATATTAATTGTAATTATTTCACTATTATTTAATTTTGATCAATGGTTTAATAATAACAAGTGGTCAGAAACAATAAAATTTAAGATTACAGAAATTGTTGAGAATAATTAAAACTATAAGTCATTCCAAAATGAACTCTGGAATAAGCAATATCTATAATTTTACGAACTAATAAGATTAAAAATAAGGAGCTAATATGGCAGTCATCATACCCAATAGAATCACCCCGGATATGCGTGCTACTGAAGGAGAAGTGAGAACTTATAATAAACTGGCAAGTCAATTAGATAATAATTGGTATATCTGGTATGATATCGGTATTGGAAATTCAGAAGTTTATCCTGATTTTACACTGATACATCCTCAATATGGCTTGTTCGTTCTTGAAGTCAAAGATTATAAATTTAGCCATATTGAAGAAGTAACAAAAACCCAGGTAAAAACAAAATTCAGGAATTCAAAAAATCCTATAATCCAGGCCAGAGACTATATTTTCTCAGTAGTTAATAAAGTTGCTTTTGATCCACCCTATTCATATGGTGTTGTATTTCCTAATATCTCTCGTGAGGAAATAACAAAGCCATTACAAAACAAAATAGGGATATCTGACATAATAAACCCAAAACTTTTATTAACAAAAAGTGATTTGAATTCATCTCTTCAATCAAAATTGCAAAAAATGAGATCTAAGCCTTCTGAAAATAAAAGATTAACAACGCTGCAATTTAATACATTAAGGATGACAATTGATCCAAGTATAAAAGTTCCCCATAGATTCACTTCAAATGAAAGTAGTGATAAAGAGAAAATTCCTGCTGTTTTGGATGTTAAGCAAGAAAGAGCAGCTAAAAGTATTGGAGAAGGGCATCGCCTTCTTAAGGGTATTGCTGGCAGTGGTAAGACTCTGATTATGTTATATAGAACTAAAATAATAGCACATATGCATCCTGAATGGGACGTCTTATTTATTTGTTGGAATAGGAGTTTGATTAATTATTTGGAACAGATGTATAATGGTATTGATCTCAGCACTTCTTCCCATAATATAGAATTTAATTACTTCTCAAGATGGGCTTCCCAGATAAGTAAAAACTATAATATTAATTTTCCTCGTAATGTTAATAGTCCTTCCTATGACAAAGATTATGCAGAAGCAATTAATCAATTGGTGAAGAAATCGCCAAAAAAGCAGTATCAAGCCATTTTAATTGATGAAGCCCAAGATTTCGAAGAAAATTATTTCCGATTGCTGGTAAACCATCTCGATAAAGAAACTGACTCTTTACTGATCTGTTATGATTATGCCCAAAACATATATAAGAAAGAAACCTCCTGGAAAAAATTAGGTATTGACATCGATGGAAGCCGAACAATAGATTTGACCGTCTCAAAAGAAAATTTAG
Source organism: Halanaerobiales bacterium (assembly GCA_021736965.1). Lineage (GTDB taxonomy): Bacteria > Bacillota > Halanaerobiia > Halanaerobiales > M55B127 > M55B127. Next base: position 4,898 of record JAIPEV010000114.1, read on the forward strand.
AACGTAATTACAGAAATACACTTGAAATAACAAAATTTGCAAAATCTATTTATAATGATAGGATACCATTCAAAGATGAAAATGATCAGATTTCTGAAATTACCACAATTAAAGGAACAGCTGACAGAGGGCCAGTCCCTACAATACAATTTTGTAATGATCGTCAGGATGAATACAAATATATAGTGGAGTGGATACAAACTACTAAAAACAACAACAATCTGGATTTTAGTGATTTTTTGATTATTTACCCGGGGAAAAAGCTAAAGGACTTTAATCTTGAATTTGGGCTTCTACCTTATTTCAGAAATAATGATATACCCTATCATTGGATTACAAAGGATAGTCGCAATAAATCAAATTTTAGTTTGTTAGAAGACAATATCAAAATTTCAACTATTCACTCTGCAAAAGGTATGGATTTCGAAGCAGTTGCTGTAATAGCCTGTGATTGTATAAATGATAAATATAATCAACCGGAAACTCAATTATATATAAGTTCTACTCGGGCAAGGAAATTTTTGTTGATGACTACTGGTGGAATAAACCATTCAATAGAAAAAATATTAGATTATGCATGTAATGAAACAATAAAATATAAAGGTATTTAATATGGGGACTCTTTTTGTAATAATTATACTCCTTATAGTGCTATTTTCTGCAATATCTGATAAAAAGTCTGCAAATAATAAAAAAAATGGATATACCTACAAAAGATCAAATAAAGAAGTACATAAAAATACGGATAAAAGGCCACTTAAAAAAATTGCACTAAATGATAAAGATTGGCGTAGACGCGATACTGCAATAAAAAAATTAAATAATGAACAAATATTGAAAAAAATAGCCCTCAATGACAATGATTCGAGGTTACGTTCAACTGCTACCAAAAAAATATCGGATCAAAATGTATTGAAAAAAATAGCCCTCAATGACAATGATCCGTTAGTACGTTCAGATGCTACCAATGAAATATTGAATCAAAATGTATTGAAAAAAATAGCCCTCAATGACAATGATTCATTA
>JAIPEV010000115.1 GCA_021736965.1 Halanaerobiales bacterium
TAATATTTTAAATAAGATTAATAAAAATATGATTTAAAAATAGATAAGTTCCCTGCAAATGGAACAATAAGAGCATCCTATATAAAAAAGTTGAAATGCTAATTGGAATGATTATACATCATTGAAATGGGTAGTAGTTATAATTGTGTACACAAATTGAACTTGTTCATTGAATACGTTCAGTTGCCTATATTTTTACTTTATCACTTAATAATAAATTTGTCAAGAATATAATTATTCATTTTTTTTATTTTTAGTTATAAATTATATCATAGTTTTTTTACTAATTATTATATTTATTGGATAGTAAAAATATAAATATTAAAAATACTTTTTAATGTACTACTATAATAAAAGAAAAAATAACAGTTTTATTCAACTTTTTAAAGGATTAAGACTTTTAATATTTAACTTATAATAAGTGAATCAATTTTAGGAGTGTTAGCTATGGACAATGATTTTAAAAAATATTCAATTAAAAATTTTTTTAATAAATATAAAACTAGATATATCTTTGGTATTATTTGGCTAATATTTGTTGATATGTTACAACTTATCATCCCCTGGCTTTTAGGTGATTTTACTGACCGTTTAAAACTTAAAACAATAGATATTAAAGGTATAATTATTTATGCTCTTATTATCGTAGGGCTTGCTATTTTTATTGCATTTTTTAGATATCTATGGCGATTATACATAGTTGGTACTTCCAGATTATTAGAAAAACAAATTAGAGAAGATTTTTACAGCCATTTACTTAAGCTTTCCACAAACTATTTTAATGATCAAAAGACTGGAGATTTAATGGCCCATGCTACAAATGATATAAAAGCCGTAAGACAGGCAATGGGGCCGGGAGTGGCAATGTTTTTTGATTCTGCATTTTTAGTAATAGCAACTATTTTAATACTAATCTTTCAAATAGATATAAGATTAACTATGATAGCATTAATTCCATTACCCTTTTTGGCTTTACTTTCTACTTATTTCAGTAAAGCTATACATGAAAAGTTTACTGCTGTTCAGGAAGCTTTTTCCAATCTAACAGATAAGGTCCAGGAAAACTTTTCCGGTATTAGAGTAATCAAGGCTTTTACTCAGGAAGATATGGAAATAGAAAAGTTTGCAACTGCCAACAAGTTAAATTATGAAAAAAATATAGATTTAGTTAAGACTTGGGGCCTTTTTCATCCCATGGTACAGTTTATTACAAGTTTAAGTTTTTTAATTGTTATTTGGTATGGAGGCAAACTAGTAATAGACGGGATTATATCTCTGGGAGACTTTGTTGCTTTTAATAGTTATTTGGGACTTCTAACCTGGCCAATGATGGCAGTTGGTTTTGTTATTAATCTACTCCAAAGAGGTACTGCCTCATTAAAAAGATTAAATAAAATCTTTAATGAAAAAGAAGAAGTACATGATCAAGATATAATACCTCTTGATGATCTTAAGGGAAATATAGAATTTAATAATCTTTCCTTTAGATATAATGAAGATGACCAGTATGTATTAGATGAGATCAGTTTAAAAATTAAAGCCGGTCAAACCGTTGCCTTTTTAGGTAGAACAGGCTCAGGTAAAACCACAATCATTAATCTTCTTTTAAGATTATTTAACGTAGATAAAAATCAAATATTAATAGATGGATATGATATTAATAAAATCCCAATAAAATTGCTCAGAAAAAAAATTGGAATTGTTCCTCAAGATAACTTCTTGTTTTCTTCATCTATAGCAAATAATATTGCCTTTTTTGATCCTAATGAAACCAATAAAGAACAAATTATAAACGCAGCAAAAATTACAAAAGTCTATAATGATATAGCAGAGTTTCCTGAAAAGTTTGATACAATTTTAGGTGAAAGAGGAGTAACTTTATCTGGGGGACAAAAACAGAGAATCTCAATGGCAAGAGCCATTATTAAAAATCCAAAAATCCTAATATTAGATGATAGTTTCTCTGCAGTTGACACTCATACCGAAGAAAAAATATTAAATAATCTTAAACCTATAATGGAAGATAAAACTGTAATCCTGATCTCACATCGAATATCAACTATTAAAAATGCTGATATGATCTATGTCCTTGATCAGGGTAAGATTATTGAAAGAGGAACACATAATAAGTTAATAAAAAATGATAAACTGTACAATGATATTTATCAAAAACAACAACTTGAAGAAAAGATCGCAAATATAAACTAAGGATGATTTTTTATGCAAGACTTTAGAGAAGAAAAAATTATGGGTAAAGCCTATGACTCCAGGTTAATGAAACGTCTATTAGAATATGCATATCCTTACTGGAAGATTCTTTTAGTATGTATATTTTTACTTCTAATCGTAACCGGAATAGAACTAGCCAGGCCTTATCTAATCAAAATTGCTATCGATGATCACATAAATGCTTTAGATAAACCAATGGTTGTTTATAATTCTGAGCAGTATCAAAATAAAGGTACTGTTTATAATAATAAAAGATATATAAGAGTAGATAATCTCGATGGTGATTACTCAGATCAGACAAAATACCAACTTTATAACTTTGAAGGTAACTACTATCTCATAGAAGGTCTAATTGATGATAAACTTAATATTAAACTAATCAACCCTGGGCAAATAAGAAATGGGAATATTATTCTTAATGCGGTCCTATTAGATAATGATGATATTACTAATTTTAGAAAACAAGACTATAGTGCTTTAGCACAGATTGGAATAATCTTTTTGATTATTATAGTATTAGGTTTTGGGATAAATTATCTCCAAATATTCCTTTTAAATAAAACTACCCAAAAAATTATATATAATATGAGACAGGAAATATTTTCACATCTACAAAAAATGTCACTCAGTTACTTTGATAAAAATCCTGTTGGACGCCTGGTTACCAGGGTCACTAATGATACTGAAACCTTAAATGAAATGTATACTAATGTGTTAGTTAATCTATTTAAAGATATCTTCATAATATTTGGTATTGTAATCATTATGTTTAGACTAAATATTAAGTTAAGTCTAGTTTCTTTAGTTATTGTGCCCTTTGTAATTGCGGCAGCTTTTATCTTTAGAAGTTATGCCCGTGATGCCTATAGAATGGTAAGAATAAAACTGGCTAAGATCAACTCTGCCTTATCAGAAAATATATCAGGAATGAAAATTGTTCAAATCTTCAATCAAGAAAAAAGAAAGTTAAGTGAATTCATAAATATAAATAATGAGTACTACAAGGCAAGTATGAGGCAAATTAAAATATTTGCTATCTTTAGACCCTCAATGGATTTACTGTACTCCCTTGCCCTTGCTATTTTAATTTGGTATGGAGGAGCAAGAGTATATAGCGAAACACTCCAATTTGGAGTCTTATATGCATTTATTAACTATATTCAGAAGTTCTTTCGACCGATTAATGACTTAAGTGAAAAGTACAATATGTTACAGTCTGCAATGGCTTCTTCTGAACGAATATTTAAAATATTAGATACCAATATTGATATTAAAAACCCTGAAAATCCGGTTCAATTACCGGAAGAAATTGAAGGGAAAGTTGAATTTAAAGACGTATGGTTTGCTTATCAAAAAGATGAATGGGTACTTAAAGATATAAACTTCACAATTAATCCCGGCGAAACAGTTGCTTTAGTAGGTGCAACTGGAGCTGGTAAAACCTCAATAATTAACCTAATTAGTAGATTTTATGATATTCAAAGAGGCAAGATCTTAATTGATGATACTGATATTACAAATATTAAAAAAAGTGAATTGAGAAAAAGAATTGGCGTTGTACTCCAGGATGTGTTCTTATTTACAGGTGATATCGGAAGCAATATCTCTTTAAATGCCGATATTGATAAAGAAAAAATAAAAAAGACAGCTCAATATGTTAATGCAGATAAGTTTATTACAAGATTAAATAATAATTATGATCACGAAGTAAAAGAAAGAGGATCTACACTTTCAGCAGGTCAAAAACAGCTATTAGCTTTTGCGAGGGCTTTAGCTTTTGATCCTGAAATACTGGTCCTAGATGAAGCTACTGCCAATATTGATACTGAAACAGAAATTCTAATTCAAGAAGCTTTAGAAAGACTGACGTCAAATCGTACAACTATAGTAATTGCTCACCGCCTTTCAACTATACAACATGCTGATAAGATATTAGTTCTTCATAAAGGTAAAATTAAAGAAAGGGGTAACCATCAGGATCTTTTAGCTAAAAAAGGTCTCTACTATAATCTTTACCAACTCCAATATAAAGAACAAGTACTATAGATCTTAATAATTTTATTATATTGCAGGAAAAACATATTTTTTAAAGAACTATAGATATACCAGGAGGCGATGTTATGGAATTAAATCCGCCTGAAAAAGATGGTTATTATGCTCTTTTATTAGCAATATTAAAAGGTTATTCTGCCAGTAAAGCCCTAACTTATATTAAAAATGGACAGACTAGACTATAAAAACATAAAAAAATTAAAATGTTATCAATATTTTAGATAAACTCCATATATTTCATATGGAGTTTTTATATTAATCTGCTAATAATTATTGATTTATTCACTACTTATCCACAATTTGTGCATAACTGATAACAATTACTGATTAAATTATCTGTATTAACTTCTCAAAAATATGTATATATATAAAAAAAATAGGACCAGCTTTTCAGCTTGGACCCCTCGTCAAACTACGCATACGGTTTACCTTTAGGTTATTTACCTTAGCTTACTTTTACAAATATACAAAAGATTATCATAGACCTCTTTCGGTCATCTATACCATCATCTTACAATCATTCCGACCCTAATCACACCCATCAACCCAACATACTTCTATGATCTGCAAGCTAGCATTGGACTTCCCCATTGTGTAGGCAGATCACCATAACTGAATGCAACCTCTGGTTCATTTACATTTCGGACTGGTTATACGTCTCAGACTCTTCAGATTTCACTTCACAGTGAACACCCTGCCATAATTGCTTCATGTACCATTTTTATAAACTTAGGTCGAAGTTTGTTTTCTCTGTTTTCTCACCCTTTTCGTCTGTGAGTGCCACAATATCTCAACCATATCATCCATACTTCCAGCACAGATAGGATTTTCACCTACTATTGGTATAAATTACAAAACACACAACATAAAAGAGGAGCTATTTAATTAAATAGCTCCTCTCAGTCTTTTATATTTATTGATTTAATTTATTGATTAAAAACAGGCAGGTCTAACAGGTGCTCTAAATCCACCTCTCATGCCACCAAAAGATCTACTTTGATATGAATCAAATCTACTTCCACCATATTGCATTCTATTATAGTTCAAGTTTTGATTTGCGAAGTTGTTAACTCCATAATTTAAAGCAAATCCACTTTCGCTTTCTACCAATATATTGATTTGTTCTTCAGTCAGAATCTCTCTTATTTGTGTTAGATAATCTTCTCTTGTTTGATTGATTTTTTCTTGCAAAACTGCAATTTCTTCTTCTAATTCAGAAATTTTTTCAGATGATTCATTTTTTAATATTTCATCACGAAGTTCAAATCTCTTTTCCTGTAACATCTCAGTTATTTCAACTCTGTTTGTAAAAAATTCTTCACGCATTTCATAAATTTGATCTAACTGTTCTTCTGATAGCTCTAAAACGCTGTTAGTTTGAGTTTGAGTTTGATTATAATAAGGTCTCTGAATGTCATTATCAAATCTAAAGCCACCACCTGGTCCACCAAAAGCATCAACTACATAGTTCCCTACACCTAAAACAACAAGTGACAAAATTAATGTTGAAACAATTATTTTCTTCATTTTTATCTCTCCTTTTTACTTAATTCTTGATTTAATTATATTATAAGTAGGAAATATGAA
>JAIPEV010000116.1 GCA_021736965.1 Halanaerobiales bacterium
AAAAAATATAATTATAATAATAAAAACAAATTAATTTTAGCTGCTGTTTTACATGATTATGCCAAAAAATATTCTGATAATGTATTATTAGATATTGTTCAAAATGAAGATATTAATGTAGATTACTGGGAAAAAAAGATACCTGTGATATTACATGCTCCAGTTGGTGCATATCTGGTAGAAAAGCAGTTTGGCATAACTGATCTTGAAATATTAGATGCTATTAGATATCATGTTACAGGTAGACCTCAGATGAACCTTTTAGAAAAAATTATTTTTATTGCAGATGCAATTGAGCAAAGCAGAGAATTTAATGGAGTTAACAAAATAAGAGAAGCAGCCAAAGAAAGTTTAAATAAATCTATAGTATTGATTTGTGAATCTATACTAAACTATAATATCAATAAAAAATCACTAATTCATCCTAACACTCTTTTAACAAGGAACTACTATTTGAAGGGAGAACACTAGATGTTAAAAAAGTTTATAATACAAAATTGGAAATATATTTTGCTATTTACAATCATATTTATTATATTAAGTACTACTGCATATATACTGTTAAATGATGATTTTAGTTTATTGGATTTAAATCCCTTTAGAGACTCTAAACTAAATATCTTAGTTGCAGGATATGATTCTTCTATCAACGGTCCTCCAAGGGCAGATACAATAATTGTTGCTAGTGTTAATTTAAATACAAATCAGGTAGGACTGCTATTTATTCCCAGAGATACAAGAGTAGAGATAAATGGACATGGGTATAATAGGATAAATGCCTCCCATGCATATGGAGGAATTGAACTACTTAATGAAACCGTAGAGGATTTTTTAAGTATCAAATTAGATTATTTTGTTGAAACCGATTTTAAAGGATTTGAGAAAATTATTGATTTAATTGGAGGTATCGATCTACATATTGAAAAACCACTTCACTATATAGATGAAGCGGGAGGACTTAATATAAACCTATCAGCAGGAGATGTTCATCTAAATGGTGAAAGAGCCCTTCAATATGTGAGGTTTAGAGGTGATAAACTAGGTGATATTGGTAGAGTATCAAGACAACAAAAGTTTGTCGATGCTTTAATCAATAAAGCTACTTCCTCTCAAAATATTATTAAGTTGCCTTCAATATATAAAGAGGTTATGAACTCTGTAAATACAAATATTCCTTTACAGGATATAAAACCTTTTGTAGAACTTGCAAAAAATGTTGAACTTGATAAAGTTACAACAGAGATGGTTCCTGGCAGACCAGAATATATTAATGGTGCTAGTTATTGGATTGCTGAGAAAAAAAGTTTAGATATTTTGGTAAATAACTTAATAAGAAGTAAGGAATTTATTGAAAATAATAAGTATCAAATAACAATTTTAAATGGTAATGGAGTATCTGGTACTGCAAGTAATTTATCTGAAGAGCTACAAAAATATGGTTTTAAAATAAATAAGATAGGAAATGCTGATAATTACAACTATGAAAAGACTATAATATATTACAAAGGTTTAAAAGGTAATGCAGATGGAATACAGGAGATTATAGGAGGAAGAATTGAAAAAAAAGAAGATATTGATAACGATTTACAGATTATATTAGGTAAAGATTATTTAAATAATGATAAAACCATAAAGGAGGAAAACAGTTAATGGTTGAAAATCAGTATAAAAAAATAGCAAAAATAGCAGCAGATGCAGCAGAAGACAAAAAGGCATTTGATATTGAAATACTAGATGTTAGAGAAATCACAATTATTGCCGACTATTTTGTAATATGTTCAGGTAATACTGATAAACAAGTAAAAGCAATCGCAAGAGAAGTAGAAAAAAAGTTAGATGAAAGTGGATTTTATCCTAAACAAATAGCAGGTAAAGATGATGCTAGATGGATTTTAATGGACTATGCAGATGTTATTGTCCATATATTTCATAAAAAAGAACGTAACTACTATGATTTAGATAGATTATGGGCTGATGCTGAAAAGATACTAAAAAAAGAAGAAACTTCTTGACTTTGATACTTATAATTAATATAATTTTTACAAAGATTATAATGTTTTTGACTATGAAAAAAAATAGTAGGCATTCTAACATTTTTAAGAGAGCTGCTGATTGCTGAAAAGGAGTAATGTTAAATGCCGAACTCGTTTTGGAGTCAATACCTTTGAAATAAAGTAAGAGGTATCGTATTAAAGGCGTTAACTTTTTGAGTGGATATAAAACTATCTATTTAGGGTGGCACCACGGGTAAATAACTCGTCCCTTGACCGGGAGGGGTTTTTTATTTTATAAAATTAATTTATGTAATTTACAAGGAGGAGATTATGATGGCTAGTCATTATGATTTTAAAAACATTGAAGGAAAATGGCAAAAAGAATGGGAAAATAATAACCTATATCATACTAAAAATAAAGATAAAAAGGATAATTACTATGTATTAGAAATGTTTCCTTATCCTTCAGGAAAACTACATATGGGACATGTCAGAGTATATTCAATAGGTGATGTAATAGCAAGGTTTAAAAGAATGAACGGACTAAATGTACTACATCCAATGGGCTGGGATGCTTTTGGTTTACCAGCAGAAAATGCAGCTATTAAACATGGGAATATTCACCCTAGAGAGTGGACATGGAAGAATATTAAAAGTATGAAAGAACAGATGAAAGCTTTAGGTTTAAGCTATGATTGGGAAAGAGAAGTAGCTACCGCAGATCCTGATTATTATAAATGGACCCAATGGTTTTTTATCAAAATGTTTAAAAATGACTTGGCATATAAAAAGGAACAAGCTGTAAATTGGTGTCCAAGTTGTGAAACAGTTTTAGCAAATGAACAGGTTGTAAATAATAAATGTGAACGTTGTGAAACTGTTGTAGATAATAAAGAGTTAGAACAATGGTTTCTTAAAATTACTGATTATGCTGATCAATTATTAGAAGGGCATCAGAAGTTAGATTGGCCACAACGAGTTAAAACAATGCAAAAAAACTGGATTGGTAAAAGTAAAGGGATGAGAATAAAATTTCCTATTAAAGAGATTAATAGTAAATTAGAAGTATTTACAACAAGGCCCGATACAATTTATGGAGCTACTTATATGGTATTGGCCCCTGAGCATCCATATCTTGATCAGCTTATTTCTGGTAAAGAAAATGAAAAAAGAATTAGGGATTTTATTAAAAAGATAAAAGATCAAAAAGAAGAAGAAAGAACATCACCAGAATCTAATAAAGAAGGTATTTTCACCGGTAGCTATGCCACTAATCCAATGACAGGTGAAAAAATACCAATTTTGATAGCTAACTATGTTTTGATGAATTATGGTACAGGAGCAATAATGGCAGTTCCAGCTCATGATCAAAGAGATTTTGATTTTGCAAAAAAATATGATTTAGAAATCAAGGCAGTTATCCAACCACATGATCTAGAACGTAAGTTAATTGGTTCAAAAATAAAAGAAGCTTATAGTGAAGATGGTTATTTAATAAATTCAGATAAGTATAATAATTTAAATGTAAAAGAGGCTTTTGAAGCAATTGCAGATGATATGGAAGAAAAAAATATTGGAAATAGGGAGGTCAACTATAGATTAAGAGATTGGTTAATATCAAGGCAAAGATACTGGGGTGCACCAATTCCTATTATATACTGTAATCAGTGTGGTACAGTTCCCGTACCTGAAGAGGACTTACCGGTTATGTTACCAGATGATGTTGAATTTTCACCATCTGGAATATCACCATTAGCTAAATCTGATCAATTTGTCAATGCCAAATGTCCTAAATGTGGCGGAATGGGTAAACGAGAAATTGATACAATGGATACCTTTGTTGACTCTTCTTGGTATTTTTTAAGATATATTGATCCGGATAATCAACATTTACCCTTTTCAAAAGACAGGGCAAGAGATTGGTTTCCTGTTGATCAATATATTGGTGGAATTGAGCATGCCATTTTACATTTATTATATGCGAGATTTTTTACTAAAGTAATCAGAGATTTAGGTTTAACTATTGAGGATGAACCATTTACAAAATGGTTAGCACAAGGTATGGTACTTAAAGATGGAGAAAAGATGTCAAAATCGAAAGGAAATGTAGTAGACCCTAGTAAAATATTAGATGAATATGGGGCAGATACTGCTAGGTTATTTATTTTATTTGCATCACCTCCAGAAAAAGATCTTGAATGGAGTGATGAAGGGGTTGAAGGATCAAATAGATTTTTAAATAGAGTATGGCGATTTGTAGATGAGATTTGTGATGAAATAAAAGATATTCAAGTTAACCAAGGACAGATTGAAACAAACTTAGATGATGAAAGCAAAAAGGTATATAGAAAGCTACATGAAACTATCCAAAAAGTAACTGAAGATATTGAAAATAGATTAAATTTCAATACTGCAATAAGTGCAGTTATGGAGTTAGTTAATGAAATTTATCATTATCAATCAACAAAAGAAGATGATCTAGACTTTGAGTTCTTATCATATACTACAGAAAAATTACTACTATTACTAGCTCCTTTTGCTCCACATTTAACTGAAGAACTCTGGCATAAGATTGGCAATCAAAGTAGTATTCATTTAGATAAATGGCCTGAATATAATAAAAAAGCAATAAAAAGAGATCAAGTAACTATAGTTATTCAAGTTAATGGAAAAGTAAGGGATAGGGTTAAAGTAGATACAGAAATTCCTAAAGAAGAGTTAAAAGAAATTGTATTTAAACAAGATAAAGTAAAAAAATATACTGAAAACAAAGAGATTATTAAGACAATTGTTATACCAAAAAAATTAGTAAATGTTGTTGTAAAATAAATGTATTAAAAATTAATTTCAAACCCCTGTTTCATTAGCAGGGGTTTTTTGATATAATAAAAAAAAATGAAGATTGATGCTAATATTTTATCAAAAAACATATTTTTAATAAAGGTAGTAATTTAGACTATGAAAAACAAAGTTCAAAACTTTAAGCAGAAGTCAAAAAAATTTGAGGTATATAAAAATTAATTTGTCACTACTATTGTAAAAAACTTTAGATAAAGATTTCTTTATAAACTAAACTAGGGAGTGTTAAATATGTCAGGTATAGTATTTTTTAAAACAACAGATTTAGAAAAAATCACAAATTTTTACCATAACGTACTTAAAATGGATCTTTGGCTAGATCAAAATAAATGTAAAATATTTCAAGATGGAAACCTTCAAGTTGGTTTTTGTCAAGCTAAACAAACCGATAAAAATGGGATAATTACATTTTATTATGAAAATAAAAAAGAAGTAGATAAAGTTTATAATGAGTATAAAGAAAGTCTTAAAATAATTGATGAACCAAAGGAAAATAAAAAAATTAATATCTATCAATTTTTTGCTGTAGATCCAGAGGGAAGAACCTTAGAGTTTCAGGCCTTTCTACATAAAGAAAAACCATCTTTGACTGGTAAAGAGCTTCTGTTAAAAAGGAGAAGCCATCGACAATATAGTGATCAAGAAGTTTCACGAGAGGTATTAGATCAGATATTTGAAATATGTAGATTTTCTCCAACTTCAATGAATTCACAGTCATATTATTTTAAAATAATCAAGGATAGAGAACTATTATGTGATCTTGCTTCGATTAGAAAAACCGCTTCAAATCCAATTAAAAAAGCTCCTATTTCAGTAGCGATTTGTTCTGATAATGAACAGTCAAATAGATATAAACAGGATGGAGTTATTGCTGCTTATCATTTTATGTTAGCAGCAAGATTATATAACTTAGGAACTTGTTGGATTGCTGATATGAATAGGGAAAGTATCAAAAAGAAATTAAATATTCCAAGTAATCATTATATAGCAAC
>JAIPEV010000117.1 GCA_021736965.1 Halanaerobiales bacterium
CCAATAAGTATCATTATGTCTGATATTAATGGTTTGAAGAAGGTTAATGATAAATATGCACATTCATCTGGAGATCAATATATCAAACAGGAGTGTGAACAGATAAAAAAATCTGTTAGATCTGAAGATATAGTTGCAAGAGTAGGTGGAGATGAATTTGCTATTCTTTTACCAAATACAGATCTTGATCAGGCATTAATCATAGAAAATAGAATCCAAAAACTTATAGCAGATTTGGATAAGAGATCTGATTATCCAGTAAGTATATCAACTGGATCTGCTGTAAAAAAAGAAAAAGGAATTGATTTAAAAGAAATATTCACAAAAGCAGATTATATTATGTATAAGATGAAAAGAAAATCTTAAATAAAATTTGTTTTAATGATCTGAAAAGGTAATTTTTTATTAATAGACTATAATTGATCATAATATGAATCAGAAATGCTAAATTATTTATAAAAAATAATACTTCTTAAGTTGTAACTATATATTTTGATAAAATCAAGCCTAATATATCAAATTTTAGTTTTTAATTTGGTAATGTGTTAATATAGCTAAATGATAATCAAAAATAATCTATAACTAAAATCCTGATTATATTGATAATATTTATCTATCTATGTTATAATAAATCAAATTTCAAGATAATAACAAACTCAATTAGGAGAATAAATAATGAAATTTCCAAAATTAAAAATAGGGAGTTTGATTCCCAAATATCCAATTATCCAGGGAGGAATGGCAATTAAAATATCAATGGCTGATTTAGCCAGTGCTGTTGCCAATCAGGGTGGAATTGGTGTGATCGCAGGAACTGCTATACCAGTAGAAGAGATAAGAGAAGAGATAAAAAAGGCAAAAAGTATGACAGATGGTATTTTAGGTGTCAATATAATGTTTGCTGCACGTGAATTTAAAAAACTTTTAATTGCCTCCATAGAGTCTGGAATTGATTTGATAATTTCGGGAGCAGGCTTTTCACGAGACATGTTTACAATAGGTAAAGAATATAATGTTCCTGTAGTCCCTATTGTATCATCTTTAAGATTAGCTAAAATTTCTGAGAAACTAGGAGCAGCAGCAATTGTTATTGAAGGTGGTAATGCAGGTGGTCACCTTGGTACTGATCAAGATGCAATTCCTTTGATAAAAAAAATAAAAGATAAAGTAAGTATTCCTGCAATAGGAGCAGGAGATATTGTTACTCCCCAAGATGTTGACAATATATTCAAAATGGGTCTAGCTGGAGTCCAGATGGGAACAAGATTTTTAGCAAGTAAAGAAGCCAACATAGCAGATACTTTTAAAGAATTATGTGTTAAGACAAAAAAAGAAGAGATTGTTAAAATAATGAGTTCTGTAGGATTACCAGCTAATGCGATTCGAACAAAATTTATTGATCTAATAATAAATGGAAAGGCTCCTGAACCTGAAAATTGTGATAGTTGTTTAAAAAAATGCACAAAAAATTTCTGTATTAGAGATGCATTACTAAAAGGCAGAAAAGGAGATCTTGAAGAAGGAGTATTTTTTACGGGAGAAGGTTTGTGGAAGATAGATAAAATTTTATCTGTTAAAGAAATTTTTGAAGAAATTAAAAATTACAAAAGTCAATTATAAAAAGATTTTTTATTATAAAATTACTCAGTTAGGCTTTGTTTTATGATTATAATATTTAATACTGCTTAAATTATTATAAAGTTTTCAAGTTACTTTTTCATGTAATCCTGTTTTTTACTTTTATCCAAAAAAAATTAATATATATATCTATACAGTGTAAAAGTTATACTATTTGACTTTTGTATTTTTTTTGTTATATAATGAATATAGAGTCATATGAAGATGAATTCACATTCACAAAGGAGGTATTTTATGCCTAAAAGTACATTCTATAACTTACAACAGGAAAAAAGAGAAAAGATTATCAATGCAGCTATAGATGAGTTTGCTGAAAATAATTACTATAAAGCAAAAATTACAAATATAATCAAAATTGCAGAGATCGCATCTGGTAGTTTTTATCAATATTTTGACGGTAAAGATGACTTATATAAGTATTTAATTGATATTATTTTAAAAAGAAAGTTAAAATATTTAGATCAACAGGCTTTAAGTCAACCTGATGAACTAAGTTTTTTTGAATTATTAAGAAAACTATACAAAAGTGGAATTGAGTTTGCAAAAGAAAATCCTAAGCTTGTATCTATAGGAAATTATATGATGAATGGTAACTGTCCTGTCTGTAATGAAATATTGAAAGATCAAAAACCACAAGGAGAACTTTTTTTTAAAAAGTTAATTGAAAAAGCAAAACAAGATAAAGAAATAAAAGAAGAAGTAGATCCGAATTTTACTGCAAAATTTTTAACGAGCATTAACTATTCTTTAGGTGATTTTATCTATGAAGATGATGGAATAAATGACAATATTATGGATACTATTGATGTACTCTTAAATATTATTGAGAATGGTATAAAAGATAGAAAGGGTGAGTCATAATATGGCATTATTAAAACTCAAAGCTATTAAAAAGATATATAGTCAGGAAAAAATTGAAGTAGCTGCTTTAAGAGGAATTGATTTAGAGATCAATGAAGGAGAATTTTCTACTGTGTTTGGACCTTCTGGTTCTGGAAAAACAACATTATTGAACTTAATTGGCTGTTTGGATAAACCAACTTCTGGCAAAATATATTTTGAAGGTAATTATATTGCTAACTTCAGTAAAAAGGATCTTGCTAAAATTAGACGCAAAAATATTGGTTTTGTTTTTCAAAGCTATAACTTAATTCCAGTGTTAACAGCTTATGAAAATGTTGAGTTTGCAATAAATATTGTAGATGATATAAGTAAAGATGAGATTAAAGATAGGGTTTTGAGAATGTTAAGTTTAGTTGGCCTTAAAGGATTAGAAGATAGAAAACCAAATGAACTTTCTGGTGGACAAAAACAGAGAGTTGCAATTGCTAGAGCTTTAGTTAAAAAACCAAAATTGGTTTTGGCTGACGAACCTTCAGCAAACTTGGATTCTAAAACAAGTGAAGATATTTTAGAAATCATGATGAAGATGAATAAAGAATTAAATACTACATTTCTCTTCTCTACCCATGATCCATTAGTTATGAAACATGCAGAAAGAAAGATCGAAATAAAAGATGGAATGATTACTAAAGATGAGAGAGGTGAAAAGGTGAATGTTTTTAGTTAAGCTTTCCTTAAAAAACTTAATGAGACATAAAAAAAGAACTATTATTACTGCTCTTATTATTGCCTGGGCTATCTTCTTTTATATAACTTTTGACTCATTATTAATTGGAATGAATGATATGGTTTTTCAAAATATTATTGATTATGAATATGGCCACATTCAAATTTCAAATCAAACTTATTGGGAAAATAAAGATGAACTATCTTTAGATAATTTGATAACTAATGATGAAACTATCAATAACAAAATAACTGAAATTGATCGATATCAAAATCATGCTGCACAGCTTAATTTTCAGGCAAGATTAAATGATGGTGTTAATGAGACACCAGTATTAGGAAGAGGCATAAGACCAGAACAAACCTTTGATGTACTCAAGTATAAAGACTATATCATTAAGGGTGAAGTGTTTAAGATGGGTGAACATAAAGCTATAATTGGAAAAAGACTATCTGATATTATGAATTTAGATGTTGGAGACTATATTACTCTTTTAACAAAGACAAAAAATGATACATTAAATACCATAGATGCTGAAATTAGTGGTGTTATTAACACTCCTAATCCTAATATTAACCAAAATCTGGTCTTTGTTCCATTAGATATATCTCAAAATGCTTTAAATCTTAATAATAAGGTTTCCCATTATATAGTAAGACTTGATTCTCAAATATTTAATCAATCTATAGTTAATTCATTTCAAAAAGAGTTAGGAGAGATAAACAGTAATTTTGGAGTTTATTCCTGGCGCAATCTCGATGAAGTTAGTATAACAAAAGCAAAACAGAGTGGGAATGTATTAATATTAATTATCATCTTAACAATTGCAGCAATAGGGATTATCAATATTGTAATTTTAGCTGCTCTTGAAAGAATGGAAGAAATTGGGATGATGAAGGCATTAGGATTAAAAGAAAAAGAGATAGTATATACCTTTGTTATTGAGTCAACAGGTATTGGAATAATAGGTGGAATGTTTGGTATAATATTAGGAGCTATATCAGTATATCTATTTACTAAGATTGGAATTGACTTTGGTGCTTTTATGGATATGGATATGACTCAGTATGGCATACCAATTATTAGTAAAATATATGGTGGTTGGAATCCTAAGACATTTATATATATGTTCTTTTTTGCAGTATTTGGATCTATGTTAGCAAGTATCTTACCAGCAAGATGGGCAGCAAAAAAAGATCCGGTTAAAGCAATTTATAGAAGGTAGGTGAAAAAGATGAAATATCTATTAAAGCTAGCCTATAAAAATTTAGCAAGAAATAGATTAAGAACCATTGTTTCTATAATAGCCATAACTTTTGCAGTAATGGTTGTTATATTTGCAAGGGGGTTTATACTTGGTATGATTAATGAAACATATTCAGATACAATTCAGTATGATACAGGACACATTAAAATAATAGATAAAGATTATCAGATTGAAGGAAGAATAATGTCCTTGACTGAAACTGTGAGTGGTTATCATGATAACTCATTTGATCAACTTATCAGTAAAATTAGTAATATTGATGATGTCAATTTAGTTTTGCCGAGGATTAAATTTGGTGCAATAACTACAAATGAAGAAGAGTTAATAAACATGATTGGTTGGGGAGTAACTCCAGACAAAGAGGTTGATGCTACTGATATTGATCAACAGATTGTAGAAGGCAGAATGCCTGAAAAAAATAAAATGGAGATAGTTATGGGTACTGAGTTATTAAATAAATTAAATAAAAAACTTGGAGATAAAGTCACATTAGTTTTCAATAATTCTTTTAGTTCTTTAAATGGAGCCACCTTTGAAATAGTTGGACAGATTAATAGTCCTCTCAAGATGTTAAATGATACAATCTTTTACATTCCTATTGATCAAGCTCAAAGACTCTTATTATTAGAGGATCAAGCTACTGAAATTTTAGTTTTTGCCAATGATAGATTAAAAACTGATGATATTACAATTCAAATCAAAGAAATGTTCAAAAAGATAGGTCTTGACAAATATATGGTAATACCTTATACAGAAACAGGTGGTCTAATAGGATGGTTAGAGCTGGCAAAAGTAATGTATAACTTTATCTATGTATTTTTAGTAGTACTGGCAAGTTTTGTAGTAATTAACACGATGATTATGATTGTAAATGAAAGAACAAAAGAAATAGGTATGATGACTGCTTTAGGTCTAGAAAAAAGAGACATATTATATCTGTTTTTAATTGAAGGTTCAATAATGGGTGGTCTTGGTAGTTTTATCGGAGCATTATTAGGTGGTTTAATTACAAATGTGATCAGCAAAGTTGGGATTGATTTTGGTTCAACAGTGGAAGGATTTAGTTCTGACTTATTATTCAGTTCTACAATCTATCCCGTTTTTTCAGTAGGTAATATGGTATTTGGATTTTTTGTTGGGTTGATTGTAGTTACAGTTGCTTGTCTAATTCCTGCCAGAAGAGCAGCTAAATTAGAACCAACAGATGCTTTAAAGGAATTTTAAATAGCATAGAGGTGATAATTATTTTTTTAAAACTTGTATTATTATTTACCGTAGTACCAATAGTTGAATTAGCTTTATTAATTGAAATAGGTAGTCGTATAGGAGTTATCTTTACAAT
>JAIPEV010000118.1 GCA_021736965.1 Halanaerobiales bacterium
CCAATTGCCTGAACAGCATCAGTGTGAAAATATACATCTTTATCTTTTAAAAAATCACCTATTTCTTTAATAGGTTGAATTGTTCCAATTTCATTATTAGCTGTCATAATAGAAACTAATGTAGTTTCTTCTCTTAAAGCTTCTTTTAAGTCTGCAAGTTTTACAAAACCTTTTTTATCTACATCAAGGTAAGTTACATCGAAATTATGATGTTTTTCTAAATATTCACATGTATGTAACACAGCATGATGCTCTATTTTGGTTGTTATAATATGTTTGCCTTGTTTTTTACGTGCGAGTGCGGTACCCTTGATAGCAAGATTGTCTGATTCTGTACCACCACTTGTAAATATTATTTCTCTAAAATCTTGTGCATTTATTAGTTTTGCGACTGTTTCTCTAGCTTCGTTTAATTTATTATTTGCTTTTTGACCGGTTTGATAAATACTAGAGGGATTACCATAATAATCTTCCATGTATTTATTAACCGTATTAATAACTTCTGAATCCATTGGAGTGGTTGCAGCATGATCTAAATATATTTTATTCATATTATTGATACCTCCAAATTTTGCATTTTTGTTAAATTTATAGTAAAATAAACTTAATGTTGAGTAATATAATCAGAATTACAATAAAAGTTTAACACAAGTAGAATAATGTGTCAATAGTTATTTATATATCTAAATAAGTAAATATAACTATGAGCTCATGATATCTTTAAGTATATTAATGGATATTTTGTTTAATTTCACAATGACATATTAATAGAGATATGTTATAATACATATCGAGTCAGTTAAATATTTTTTTAAAATCGTTATGCTTAACCTAATATAACGAAATAGAGGTGTTATGAATATGAATAAGAAATCAACTATTATAATTATTACTTTAATCCTGGTTTTAAGCATAAATATATCTGCTTACGGAGATGTATTTATTTATTCTGCGGCTGGTTTAATGAAACCTATGGAAGAAATAGCAAAGAACTTTGAAGATGAAACCGATATAACGGTTAATATTCAGTTTAACGCTTCCGGGGTCTTAATGAATCAAATTAAGACAGCAAAACAAGGAGATATCTATATCGCTGCTGATAGTTGGTATGTAAACCAACTTTTTAAGGAAGATATGTTAACTCAACGATATATTATAGCCAAACATACTCCGGTAATAATTGTACCAAAAGAAAATAAAAGTAACATAAATAATTTTTCTGATATTCTTTTACCTAATAAAAAGGTTATCATTGCAGATAAAAGTGCTGCAATAGGTAAAGTAACACAAGAAATTTTTGAGAAAAATAAAATAACTGAAGAAATTCAAAAAAACATTATATCAAACGCTGAAACAGTAAATAAAGTTGAGATGTATATCTTATTAAAACAAGCTGATGCCGGTATAGTATGGCGGGCAAATTATTTTGAAAATAGTGAAGAATTAAAGATGATCGAGATTCCTGAAGAAAAAAACATCATAAAAGATATTAGTATTGGAAAATTAAAATTCAGCAAGAACCCAGAAGAAGCTGAAAAATTTTTAGATTATATAACAAGTCAAAAAGGTAAAGATATATTTCAAAAATATGGTTATAATAATTACAATGAAAAGGTGAAATAATGAAATACAATATTTTTAAAATAATTATGTTAAGTATTTTTACTATTTTTGCAGCATTTATTATATTAGTATTGATTTCACCAACTCTTTATATCAAATCTACCAATTTATTGAACTTATTAATTAATAGTAAAGAAGTTTCTTTTTCACTAATATTAAGTATTACAACTTCATTGAGTGCAGTTTTTTTAGCAATTATATTTGGGATTCCTACGGCTTATGTTTTATCTAGATATGAATTTAAATTTAAAAGAATTATAGATATTATTCTAGATATACCATTAGTATTACCTCCTATCATATTGGGTTTAAGTTTATTAGTATTATTAGGACCTATTGGAGGAAACCAATTAGCTAAATTAGGTTTAAACTTTGTCTTTACAAAATTAGGGATTGTGATGGCCCAATTTGTTGTAGTTGCTCCTTTGTTAATAAGGAGTTTAAAAATTGCATTTTCAAATGTAGATCCTAAATTAGAGAAAGCAGCAATGACTTTAGGAGATAATCATTTTCAAGTTTTTAAAAATATTACTATTCCTTTGTCAAAGGAAGGAATAATCACTGGTGTTACCACAGCTTGGGCAAGAGCAATGGGAGAATTTGGTGCGACCGTTATGTTAGCAGGTGCGACCAGGTTAAAAACCGAAACTTTACCAATTGCTGTATATTTAAATATGACAACTGGAGACCTTGAGATGGCGGTTACTGTATCAATTGTGATGATAATATTTTCAATAATAATAATGGGAATACTGCAAATATATAATAAGAATATTTATGATTATGGAGGTATTAGGCAATGAGTTTAGAAGTCAATATATCTAAAACAGTTGGAGATATAAGATTAAGTAAAAAATTCAATCTTAAGGAAGAAATTATGATTTTTTATGGTCCTTCTGGTTCAGGTAAAACTACAATTTTGAACTGTATTTCGGGTTTAAATACCCCTGACAAAGGAAAGATCAAACTAAATGATAGAACAATCTATTCTTCAAATAAAAAAATAGATATACCTCCATTTAAGAGGAAAATAGGTTATATTTTTCAGGACTATGCCCTTTTTCCTCATTTAAATGTATATGAAAATATTTTATATAGTAAAAAAGATGATAAGTTAGATAAAAGTAAGATTAATAAGATAATGGATAAATGTCATATAAGAGAGTTAAAAAATAGATATCCTAGTAAATTATCTGGGGGAGAAAAGCAGCGAGTAGCTTTGGCAAGGGCCCTGATGATTGAACCTGAATTATTACTTCTAGATGAACCTTTATCTTCGATTGACAATGAGTTAAAAAAGAAATTAATGACTGAAATAAAGATGATTCAAAGAGAGTGGCAAATTCCGTTTATATACGTTACTCATAGTAAAAGAGAATTCGAATTTTTAGGAGACCGTTTCATATGTTTTAATTCAACAGAAGAGGTGGATTTTAATGACTATAAAAAAAATATCAGTTGAAAATTCAGTAGGTAATGTTATTGCTCACGATATGACTCAGGTTATTCCAGGGGAATATAAAGGGGCAAGATTTAAAAAAGGTGATATTATTAAAGAAAAAGATATAGAAATATTAAAAGATATGGGTAAGGAAAGTATTTATGTTCTTGAACTAGATAAAAATACTTTACACGAAGATGAAGCTGCCCAAAGAATGTCTAATAAAATTAAAAATAATAATTTGTCCTTAAGTGAACCGCATGAAGGTAAAATATCTTTAATTGCAGAAACAGCTGGGATATTAAAATTAGATCAAGATTTACTCTTTGAAGTAAATTCCGAAGATGATATACTTATAACTGCAGGACAAAATAATATTCCGGTAAAAAAGGATGAGATTCTAGCAGGTATTAGAATCAATCCTCTCACTATAGAAAAAACAAAGATAGAAAAAGTTGAAGAAATATTAAATAAAAGACCACTTTTTAAGTTGCTTCCATATAAAGATCTTAAAGTAGGTGTTGTCATAACTGGGAATGAAGTTTATGAAGGGCGTATTGATGATAAGTTTTTACCTACCTTAAAAAGGAAATTCAATAGATGGGGAGGCAGCTTATTAGATTATAAATATGTACCTGATGAGCCAGAAAAGATTAAAGATGCCTTAATTAATTTCAAGAATCAAGGTGCTGACATATTAATAACCGGTGGTGGAATGTCTGTTGATCCTGATGATGTAACTCCGTTAGGAATTAAAAATACCGGAGCTGAGATAGTAAAACATGGTGTTCCAGTATTACCGGGTAACAAATTGATGGTAGCCTACCTTGATGATATACCTATTTTGGGTTTGCCGGCCTGTGTAATATTTGAAGAAATCACAGTATTTGATATAATTTATCCGAGAGTACTTGTTGGAGAAAAAATTACAAAAAATGATCTAATAAAGCTTTCATATGGTGGATTATGTCATCATTGCCCAGTTTGTCAATATCCTCACTGTTCATTTGGTAAAGTCGACTAGAAGGAGAGTTTTCTATGAATGTTAACTATTTAAGAATTTCTATTACAGATAGATGTAATCTAAGATGTTTTTATTGTATGCCAGAAGAAGGTTTGGATTTAAAAGAACATTCTGAGATTATGAGTTATGAAGAAATATATCAAGTAACAAAAATAGCATCTAAATTAGGAATTACCAAAGTTAGAATTACTGGGGGAGAACCATTAGCTCGGTTGAATTCCGAAGAATTAATAGGAATGATTAATTCCATTGATGAAATTGAAGAGATAACTATGACAACCAATGGGGTTTCTTTTGCTGAAAAAGCTGAAATTTTGAAAGAAAATGGTCTAAGTAGAATTAATATAAGTTTGGATACCTTAGATAGAAAACAATACAAGCAGATAACCGGAAAAGATAAATTAGATAAAGTTATGGAAAGTATTAAAAAAGCAAAAGAATTAGATTTAAGTCCAGTTAAGGTCAATACTGTTTTAATAAAAGGATATAATGATGACCAACTGGATGACTTTATAAAATTCATGGATGAAGAAGATATTGTGTTAAGATTTATAGAGTATATGCCTATCGGAAATGGAAAAAATAATGATAATCACATCTCCTTAAAGGAAATTAAAAATAGATTAGAAGAAAAACATACACTTACACCAGTCGATGTAAAAGGAAATGGACCCGCCCATTATTTTAAGATTAGTGGATATAAAGGTAAACTTGGTTTTATTTCTCCTTTTACCCATAATATATGTGATAATTGTAATAGGTTAAGATTAACATCTGATGGGAAATTAAGGTCATGTTTATTGAAAGAAGATGAAACTTCACTTTATTCTGACAATGAATTATTAAGCGAAGAAAAGATCAAAAAAATCTTTTTAAAGTCTATTAAAAGTAAAAGTCCACATGATGGCTATGATAAAATACTAAAAAATAATAAGAAGAGTATGCATAGTATAGGGGGTTAAAATGTTGGAAGATTTTAGTCATATAGATAGAAAAGGTAATGCAAAAATGGTAGATATCTCAGATAAAGAAAAAACACAGAGAAAAGCTTATGCAAAAGGTACAATTGAAATGGATAGTGAGACACTTGCTAGAATAAAAAATGACAATATAAAAAAAGGTCCAGTTTTGGAAACGGCTAGAATTGCAGCGATTATGGCTGTTAAAAAAACTTCAGATACTATTCCAATGTGTCATCCTATATCTATTGGTGGAATTGATGTAGAATTTTCTTATAAAAACAATAATACTATTGAAATAGAAGTAACAGTAAAGTCCTATGATAAAACTGGAGTAGAGATGGAAGCACTACATGGTGTTTCAGCAGCCGGCTTAACTATTTATGATATGTGTAAAGCCGTGGATAAAGATATGGTAATCGGAAATATAAGATTAATTGAAAAAACTGGTGGGAAAAGTGGCCACTATATTAGAGCTGAGGAGGAATAATAATGGATGGCAAGGTGAAAGCAGTTTGTATAAGTAGAGAAAAAGGTACTAAAAAAGAAAATATAGAAAAGGCAAAGTTAATTAAAAACTTTGGAATTGAGGATGATGCACATGCCGGGGATTGGCACCGCCAAGTGAGTTTATTAGGTATAGAAAGTATTGAAAAAATGAAACAAATGGGAATGGATTTAGAACTTGATTTTGGTGATTTTGCTGAAAATATAACTACAGAAGGAATTGAATTATATACTC
>JAIPEV010000119.1 GCA_021736965.1 Halanaerobiales bacterium
AGAAAAGTCCTAACTGGAAAAATTTTGTTTAGAATCCTTTATATAAAACTCAAATAAATCATTCATATTTTTTTGATAATTTATCCAAAGACAGTTATAATCTAGGCTTCTCTTTTAAGATATATTTTAAAATACCTATTTATCTACTGAATTAAGCACTTTATAATAATTTAATATCTTTTTTTAATATATATTACTGTTCATTATCTAGCTGATCTGCAAGTTCTTTTCTTTTTTGATCAAAATCAAATTTATCAATATTACTTAGATCTATATTTTTACTAGCCATCTTAATTGAAAATGTTTCTATGAAAGCACCAATTAATAGGAACAATATCATTAGAATAGCATAATTTGAGGGAATATCAATTATTAATTGTCGCCCTTTAATTATATAAAGTAATATATTAATACCTAATTTTACTCCAATCACAGTTGCAAATAAATATCCTCCAAATTCAAAAAATATTAAAATAATACCTGCTTTACCCTTAGGTTTAGAAAATAATGCTCCATGACCAAACCCAGTCCAAACTGTAAAAATTAAGGGTATTACAAATACAATACCATATACTATTCTTGTTACAAAGGCAGTTATCAAAAGATTATTTAAAAATATCAAGACAAATAAATACAACCATTTACCATTTTTCATACTTGCTAGTTTATACTTTCTAGACCATTTATGAATACTTACTGTCAAAGGATCGCCAAATTTCTTTCCTATCTTGGTTATTTTTTTAAAACTTACTCGTTTAAATTTTCCAAATATATAACCTACAATCATTGGAATAAAATAAAATGCTAAAACACACAAAAAAATTATTGTCGAGTTATTATAACTAAACATATTAGACCTCCATAAATTAATTAATATCAATTCTTATAAAAATAACTTTTTTATAAACTTATAGTTAAAACCAAACAATATAAAAATTCATCTCTTAACAACTACGACAAAAAAACATAACTAATTAAACTGCTCATTTAGATAGTTATCTATTTCTTATAATTCACCTTTATCAATATTGTTATATTACCTAATGAATTAAATTTTCATACTATTAAAATTTAAGCGGAATTTAAAACTAATAATCGTAGTTTAAAAATACTTAAATTTTATGTACTCTTTTATTTTTTACCACAACTATAGACTAATTCTTGCCAGGTTATAGAGTCTATTCTTTTTTAAAAGTTTATTAACTTTAATGGTTTTTATTGTATTAAAAAATTCTCTGATTAATTTTGTTCGTGTCTCATCAACCAACAAATTAAATTTTTATTCTTGTTTATATACTGCTAAAATATTATGTATAAGTTGATAAATTTCTACTTTACCTGAATTAATATTAAGGTAATCTTGATCAAATACCAGAGTATAATTTTCATATTGTTTTACTGTCTTTATGTCTTTAGATGTAAAGTTTTTTTCAGTAAGTTTTGCTTCAAAGATTAGATTTCCTATTCTTAAGTCTACTTCTGTTGGATGATTATCATCTTCATTATTGAATTCCGGATCCCAACCAAATATAATATCATTATCAAAGTCTACTTCAAGTAAGTTTTTTTAAAATTTCCACTTCATTAATAAAACATCAGAACAATTACTAGATTGTATTTCAAAAATATCTGCTTTGAAATAAGTATGCTTTTTTTCTAACCTGTTTTTCCAATTCTTAACCTTTTTAATTTTTTTAAATGATTATTGATTAAAGTTTATATAAAGATCATCAAAAATAAAGGAACTAGTTCGTTTTTTGCCAATTATATCATCATTATTTTTTAGTTTGGATAAATATCTTATTATATTAAACTCTTTTTTTGCATTTAAAGTACTTTATAGGACTTATTTCTTATAAATATTTTATATTATGTTTGCCTCGATATAATTTTTACATCTTTTTGATCAACCTTTTCCTATCTTATATAAATACTTATAATTCTTAAAAAAAATATTATTTGTGATGATTTATTTACTTTCATTACTATTTTCTTTTGCCTTTATAACATTTTGTTAAAATCTAATATTTTTAACTACTTAAGTCAAATTTATTCTTTCATCAATACGCCTTACTACACTATAGGTATATGGAGTAAAATGTTTTGCCCAAAAATTATCTGCTAAAGGATTAATGCTTTCATAATCTACACCACATCGTTGATAACCTTCTTTTTTTAACTTTCTAAACATAAATGACAAAAGTGATTCAAAAAGACCTTTACCTCTGTACTCTTTAGTAAGGTAAGCCCCACATATATTTATTGTTTTACCATGATCACATGTAAAATTTTCGCCTGAACTAGTTATCTCAAGATAGCCAATCACTCCATCTTTATTACTGATAGTAAAAATTCGCGATTTTCTTTTTAGCACTTTACTTCTAAGCTCATCATTATTAATTTTTTGATAAGTTAAAAAGGTTGGACTTTGAGCCAGATGTTTTATTAATTTATTTTTTAATCTTAAAATAGATTCTATTTGATTTATTGTTATTTCCTCTATTTCAAATTCCTTATTATATTCAAAATTAGAAATTTGATTATCAAGTGTTGTAATTGCATCTATACATCTTAAACCAAATCCATTATGGAAAAAACTATCTATTGATACTGTATTGTGGGCATATAAAGCAATTCCATGACTCAATATACTTTGTTTGACCCATCTTTTTGCAACTTTTTGATAAAGTTTAGAATATATCAAATATCTATCTTCTTTAGTTGCCCCATGACCATGGATAGGTGAAAAAGCTCCTTTTACTGTACCAAAAAAATTTTCAATAGGAGGATAACAAGTTAAAAAACCAACTAAATTATCACCTTTTAAGGCAACCATTCCGAGATTATGATCAATCATATTACTTAACATCTTACTAAATAGCTCTTTATAATCATTTTGTGGTAATATTTTTACTATATAAGATTCTTCGTTATATTCATCTAAAGCTAGTTGAACAGCTTGTTTTAAATATCTTTTTTTAAATATTTTAAATTTCAACTTTTGATGCTCCTTTTTATAAAAATTTTAATTACATCTTTAATATAATATTTTACTTCTTCAAACCTTTATTTTTTATTGTTTTCATCCCTTCTCTTGTACTTAAAGAAGATAAATTATGGTTTTGTATAAATTTTTTTACAACTTCCGGCTCAATTCTTGAATATTCCCTAAGAGACCAACCAATTGCCTTTTGGATGAAAAACTGATCTATATCTTTTAACCTCTTAATTAGATCAAACAACAAATTTATGTTAGTCTTTTCTTTATAGCCCAATTGATATAATAAAGTAGTTCTTTGAAGCCAAATATTATTAGATTTAACCCATTTTTCTAAATATTGTTCTCTTTTGTTTAAAAATAGTTCAAAATACTTTCCTACTAATTTTTTTGCTATTCTATCTACTGTATCCCACCAAGATTTTTTTGTTATCATATATTCTAAAAGATTAATAATTTCTGCTTTAAAATCCGTTATATATTTTTCTAAAAGTTCAGTTGCAAAGTATTGATATTCCCTTTCTTCCATTTCCCACAGTCTCTTTATTACAACTTCTATATTTTCATAATCTAATCTTCTATCTTTCTTAATAAATTTATTAGTGGCTTTTCTTCTTGCTTGGGCTTTTATACCAAAAAACTCAAATTTGTTTCTCATATATTTCTTTTGCTGTTTAGCATTTTCTGGATTAGCTATATCTTTAAATACACTTTTTATCTCTTGTAAATAGATTTCTACTTCGTTTTCACTCGACATATTATTCCACCTTATTTATTATTGTCTATAATTTCTTTTTAAAATAATAATCATCAAAATCATCTAAACTGAAATCTTAAATCCTAGGTTCAAATTTATAGTCCATCATAATCTAAAAGCAAACTGCATTTTTTTATTAGGTGAAGTCTTTACATGATTTTTTCTTATATCTTCTTCTTTTACATATTTTTTACTTTAAAGTATATTTATTAAAAACTACTGATTTAATTATGTTGATTAATTCTTTTTAAGAAATCTCATATTAAAATAACACAGTATTTTTTATAACCAATTTTCTTTATAATCCTTTGTAAATTCAGTAAAAGTAATTGGTTCTTTACCTAACAGGTTTTGTATTTCACTCGTAGTTTTATTTGCCTTACCTAATCTTGCTGCTGTATATAATCCTATCATCACTAATATTTTAGTCAAACTTAGACCTTCTTTTTTCTTTTTAGTAAAAAAGTTGAATATTGAAGGATTTTTATATTCTATTTTTCGATTTAATTCCTCCGATAATATATTTGCAACTTTATAATAACTTAATGACTCTTTACCTGTTAATTCATAAGCTTTGTTTTTATGATTTTCTTCAGTCAATACTAATGATGCTACTTCAGCTATATCTCTAATATCTATAAAGTTTGTTTGCCCTTGACCAGCTGGTATATATATTTCATCATCTTCTTTAATTTCTTTTTTATGTGTTGTAGATAAATTTTGCATAAAAAAACTAGGCCTTAAAAATGTATAGGGTATCTTTTCGTTTTTTATTAATTTTTCTATTTTGTAATGAGGTACTAAGGGATTGTTCTCTACTCCTTGGAGAGAAAGAAATACAATATGTTTAATATCTTTTCTTTTTGCTTCTTTGATTAAAGGTAATATGTATTTCTTTACTTTTGATATAGCAGGAGGTCGTATTAATAAAATTTTATCTTTGTTTTGTAAAGCTTCTTTTATTAATCGTGAATTTTTAAAATCAAATTTTGTGAATCTTAATCTATTAAAATCAAATATATTTTTTGCTTTATCTATATCTCTAACAGCAGCAATAACTTCTATTTCATCATTCTCATTACTTAAAAGATTTTTTATTGTTTCTTTCCCTATATTCCCTGTAGCACCTGTTATAAGAATCTTTTCAGCCATAGAACTCTCTCCTCTTGGTAATAATTAAAGATACAGACTGATTTATTTTATTTCAAATACAAGCCTAGCCTCTTTGATTATTGGTTTTTTTAGATAATTTATTGCTTTACAAAATTTATCTTATCTGTTAAAATTCAGCTTAGATTAAAAAAATCAATAAAGTATAACAGAACTTAAATTATCAAAAATAATAATTTAGAAAGTTCAAGAATGTTTTTTCTTCTTTTGTTTAACATTAATTAATCATTATATTTAACTATCTCTTCAAGTTTAAATATTTTGATGGGATTATAATAAAATAGATGCCAAGCTATATCAATAGCCTTCTTAATAGAAAATATATTATTTTTTACTTTTTGACTAAGTACTTTACTTACATTTTGTCGGGCAATATGTAAATGGCCATATATAGCATCAACAAACAGATAATCTCCTCCAAAAGCAGAAATCTTATTATATGGTACTGCATCAATAAAATCATTTAATGCTTGAACAGATGCAGCTGGAGAAATAATATGGGCCCAACACATATCAATAAATACATTAGGGTACATTTTACCTAATGCAGAAGTTTCAGCATAATAAGGATATCCTATATGGAATATATCAAAGGTTACTTCTGGATAATCTTTAAATAAGTTACTCATAAGAACAGGATTACTATTAGTAATTATATCTCCGTTCCCCTCTAATAAACCAGTATGTACTTGCATAAACAACTTCTTTTTATTAATAACACTTAAAATATAATGCATCATGAAATCCTGAACCTCTATTGAAAATCTGATATTCTTATTTTCTTTCCTCTTCTTTTTATTCCATCTTTTTAAATCTAAAGCAAATTTGTTTTTCGCTAT
>JAIPEV010000120.1 GCA_021736965.1 Halanaerobiales bacterium
TTTGTAAGGGGTATTTTTTTCAGATAATATAACTAAATAGGACTTTGCTCCATCTATTTTGCCATATGAACCTATAAAACCTTGTGCAACTTCTTCAAATCCTTCTTTAACATATTCAATTCTGATACCTTTATATACTTCATTTAGTTCTTTAAGAAATTTAATTAGATCCCTCTCATCCTGTTTCTTTAACTTTACGGGGAGGAAATTTCTTACTGATTTTCTTTTTCTAACAGCTTTATACCATTTTTTTTCAGGAATCTTCATTTAATGATCTCTCCTTTATTATTATCATAATTTTTTAATGCTAATCAATTATTAATTGATATATATTTATATCATAAAATGTATTAAACTTATATGCAACATTTTTTAAAGAGCCAACTTTCTCAAATCCATGTTTTTGATGTAACCTTATACTTCTTTCGTTACCTTCTGTAATATTTGCTAGAATATTTTTTAGTTCTCTTTTCTTTGCTTCTAATATAAGATTAGCTAATAGGTGATCTCCGATGCCTCTTTCCCAGTAACTTTGTTTTACATAAACTGAATTTTCAACTGTATATTTATATCCTTTTTTATCAGACCACTTTGAAAGAGCTGCCCAACCAACTAGATTATCATCAATGTCTGAAACTATAATTGGCAGGCTCCCTTCCTGATGTTTTTTAAACCAATTTTTAGATTCTGCAATTGAGATTGGTTTGTAATCCATACTTGCATTTAGTTCTTTTACTGCTTGATTATATATTTCATTTATTTTATTTAAATCATCGCTTTTTGCTTTTCTTATAATCATCTGATCACCTTTTTTATACTTTCTTTACAAGATATTATTATTCCTCTAAATAAATCAGTTATATCTAAACTGATTACTATTAAGATCAATTTTTCTTTTCAATTTTTCATTTTTAAATTTTTTACGGATTTCTATCATATTAAGTACATCATACTCTTGCTTTCTTAAAAAATTAATCATTCGATCATTATTAGGATGTACCCAGTTGTATAGATTAACATACCCGTGATCTCCAATTACTTCTTCTGCTTTTTTAAATAAGGCTGTCCCTATTTTTTTGTTTCTGAAGCTCTCTTTCACAAAAAAATGTTCAAGCCATACTGCATCGTCATCATATTTTAATATAAAATAACCAGCTAGTCTATCATTTACTAAAGCTATATATATTGGAAAATCCTTATCCAAATAATATTCAATTTCCTCGATACCTTCTTTAGTTGTCATTTTATTTTCTCTGTTTTTTAAACTTGCTAAAAAATCTCTGAAAGAAATTAATAATTTGGATAGTTTTTCTATTTTTTTATAATTTTGATTAACTTGAATAATTTGCAATTTGATTACACCTCATTTAAAATTACTCTACCACTTGATCTAGACATACTTTAGACTAATAATACTTAATCCGATACCTGTATATACATTTGAAATTCTGTCTAGATCTTTATAGTTTTTGCTAATACCTACAAATTTAGTAAAAAGTATCTGTTAACTTTTTATCTTCTGAATAATTATCAAAAATAATTATTATTTAAACAAAGCCTATTGTGGTTTGTTTTGAATACAATTACATGGTAGTCATCATTTAAAGTAAATGATCTAAAATAATATTATACTTTACCAACAGATATAAAAGACTTAACTTGATAAATTATATGCTTTCAAGAAATACTTAAAATAATTAAATTTATCAATCTATCTCCAAATAAGCTTATTCTATAAATGGTTTGCTTAATAAGTCGTTTTGTTTTCTAAAAGATTTTTATTATCTCATTAAACTTCTCCTTAATTTAAAATATCATCTGATAACAGTACACAAATAAATAGGATTTATCATTATTTTTCTCTCTTTAACTTCCACATGCTCCATATCCCAATATCTTCAAAACCAATCCTTTTATATATTTTGCCTGCTTTTGGATTATCATAAAATAGACATAATTCTTTACCTTCTTTTAATACTTCTTTACATAGTTTAGACATTACTGCTGAGGCAAGTCCTTTATTTCTATAATCAGGATCTGTTGCTACTCCAATAATCATCGCTGAATAACTGTTTTCAGCAGTAGTTTCGGCACAGCTTATAGCCTTATTCCCTTTTTCGTTTAAAATATGGTAACCTCTACCTGTTTTATCTTTATATTTTTTCTCTTTTCTCTCTAAGGATTCAAGATCATCAAATTCCTTAATCCTCTTATGTAGTTCCCATAGGTATTTAACTTCTTTAACTCTTGTTTTTTTTACTTTATTTAATAGATTACCTTTATATAATTCTTTTGCTTTATTTAGCTTAGTAAAGTATGTGTCTCTCTTATTAGATATCTCAAGAAAAGAGTCTAACTTTTGAACAGATTCCTTTTTTCCTGTAAGCATTTTGGGATTATTAGCTTTAATTACTTCTGAGATCTTTTCAACATTATAATCTCCTCTAGAGTATATTATATTATTATCATAGTATCTTAATAATACTGACTTTATTTTTCCCTGATTATCAAACTCTCCCCATAGTCTTTGAAAATCAACATTATTAAAACCATAATTTTCTATATCTCCCAACATAAAAAGGTTCAAAGCTGGTTCTGCAATAAGGTATTTTATTACTTTTGCTTTGTCATTTTCATTTAGTTCTCTGATCATCTCTGTACCTCCAAAATTATCAATTATAGAAATCTATAAGGATTTTTAAAAATTTTTCTCCAACATTAATAATCATGACCACTATTAAAAATATTAAAAATACTATTTGTATTTTTTTTTATCTTATAAACTGTATCTTTAAATATATTTGTATTTTTTTTTATTTGATTCTATTAAGTTACTCATAATCTTAAATTCAAACTCAATTAACCTCTATAAAGTATACTTCAGTCTCTTCTCTATCATATTGAATATCTATAGTTAAATAATCAGCAATTTCCTTTAAGGGAACAAATATTTTTGTATGTTCGACTATAAAATCATTTTCCAAATAGTAAAGTACTAAATCTTTATTTGTGATATAGAAACCCATCCAATCTGCTATACCTGAAAATTTACTTTTTAGTATCTGATTATCAATCGAATCTCTAATTATATTATTAACAGTATTTCTAATTTGATCACCTTTTTTAAACATATTCTCTATTGTCAATCTTCGGTTGTTATTTAAGTCATAATTAAAAGAATATAAGAGTTGATTCTCTCCATTTTCATACTTTTGATACCCTCGATAAAAAACACTTAACAAACTATTAGTGCTTTTAGTGATCTGAAAATCAATCTGAAGTTCTTCATTTTTATTAAAAAACGGTTCAACAATTTTTTTTAACTGTCTATTGATATATTTAGAGTTTACCTCTTTAGGAAGCTTTATTATCTCTGGATAGTAGATTTCTTTATTCCCACTGCTTACTGCATTTTTCTTTATTTCATAATCATAGGCTGCTTTAAATCTATTTGTTATATCATATTTTTTTAAATAGGTAGTTAACTCAATCTGTTTAACTTCCCAACCATTTTCATACTTTAAA
The DNA here is from genome assembly GCA_021736965.1 of Halanaerobiales bacterium. Lineage (GTDB taxonomy): Bacteria > Bacillota > Halanaerobiia > Halanaerobiales > M55B127 > M55B127. The sequence continues at coordinate 3,526 of JAIPEV010000120.1, forward strand.
ATTGTATCAACCCTGCCGATTGCATCTGCACCATAGGCTCCAACTAATCTTTGAGTCCCTTTTAGTTCAAAAGATTGATCTAAGTCATAATCAATAGGGACTAAATTGCTATATGGATAAAGATAAGGGGTAACCTTTGTTAGTAGTCTTCCTTTTTTATCATAGATTTCTTCTTCAATATATTTATCCTTATTAAATAATAAATCGAAAATAATTTCATATTCTATATCTTCAACCACTAAGTTAGTCTTGAAATTATCAACATAACTACCAGATACTTCTATACCACTATTGTTTTCGTGATCAAAGATTACTTTTAATTGATTATCAATAAAACTTACTAACATATGGTTATATATACCACCACTACCACCTGTATTTGCTTTAACAAAAATATCTTTAATATTATCACCAGTAAAATCATAAAGAACTAGTTTTGGTTGATAACCACTAAATGTATCGTAAGATGCGAGGTAAAAATTATCATTAAACTTGTCATAAACAATTACCTTTATTGGTGCATAGAAAGGTGAATTACCTCCTCCAGGTTTGCTACCAACTAAAAATATTTGATCATTTATTTGATCACCAGTAAGATCATCAAATAATCTATCTATTAACATAATATCATTTTTTAGCTTAAGTTCATTAATTAATATTTGCTTATCAATATAGTTTATTTCTTGGGCATAAGATATAGGAATGTAAACAGTAATCAAAGTTAATAAAATGAAAATATATAAAATTTTTTTCACCTAAATATCCTCCTAATTTAAACTACATCCATTCATCTATAGACTCATTATAAGGTCTTTTTTTATATTTCTTATTATACTCTCTTAATACTTCTTTTATAACTTCAGGATTATCCTTCATTCTTTCTATCTTACTGAGATCTAAATTCTGAGAAAAGGGACAACTTGATATACATATTCCACAGTCGGTTCCTGACATCTGCCAAACTTTAAAACATTTTTCTACTTCTGTTTTCCATCTCTTAGTTTTATTTAATAGTCCTGGTTCTCCCTGATCAATAGCTTTCGAAGGACAGTTTTCTGCACACTTATTACATATTTTGCAAAATTCTTTTAACCCAAAAGAAACTTTTTTATTAGTATTTAACTCAAGGTCTGTTGTCACAACTCCGAGTCTTACTCTTGGTCCATATTTTTTTGTTATTAATATACCCATTCTACCTATCTCACCCAAACCAGCTGCTTCAGCTGTAAATGGTGCCATAAGTAAGTAATTACCATCCATGTGATTACGAGCATTAGAACCTAACTCTCTTATATAATAACTTAGTATCATCCCTATTATTCCAGCTTTTACATAACCTTTTGAAGTTTCTAATGATTGACCTAGTCTGGGAGCTCTATTAATCATTTCTTTTTCTAATTCAACAGCAAATACTATCCCATATTTATCTTTATTGGTTATTTTTTTGCCATAGTTTTTTTGTTTCCGTCCTCGGTGAGAATAATAAAATTCATCTTTCATTTCAGTAATACCAACCAGATCCGCTCCATAATATTTTGCTATACTTTTAACTCTATCTGTTATTATTTCTTTATCAACTGGATACTTCTCTTTTGAAACTTCACCTTTGGAGTTTTGTTTCAAATCATTTAGAAAGTTATATGTCCCATTAATCAAACCTGAATTTAAAGGATCAAAAGAAAAAGCCTCTTTTACCATAAATCCAGGTAAAGATCTTAAAAAGTCATCAATATCTTTTTTTTCAGGATTTTTTGTATAGTAATCTTTATATATTTCAGTATTAGGTTTATAGTTAATCCGGGCAAACATAATATCTCTTTCATCAAACCTCATAATCTCATTCCTTTTTTTTTTTATTTGAACTCCACATAGTCAAGCTCTGTTTCTATATATCTTGCCATTGAATAAATAAGATCTGATAGTCTATTTATATACTTTAAGATTTCTTCTCTTATCTCTGCTTCTTCAGTTAAAGAAATAATTCTTCTTTCTGCCCTTCTACAAACCGTTCTTGCAATATGAAGAGCAGCTGAAGCACTGTTACTACCAGGAATTATAAATTTAGATAGCTGTTTTTCATTCATTTCATCTAACAGTTGATCAATTGTTGTTTCCAGTCCTTTAATATTTGATTGACCAATTTTTCTGGGGAATTTTTCCTGGTTTGAAGTTGCTAGCTCCCCTGCTAAGTCAAAAAGATCTCTCTGTATCATTTTTATTGTACTATTAATTTTTTTG
>JAIPEV010000121.1 GCA_021736965.1 Halanaerobiales bacterium
GTGTATAACCCACTTTCATAATCAGTATTATCTTCTATTATAACCTTTTTAGTCTGATTGATATAGTTGCTGTTAAATTCACTCATTATTCTTTTATTTAGTAGTCTTAATCTTGCAGCATGCTTTCTTTTAATATTACCCTTCACTCTCGGTTTCATATCATAAGCTGGAGTATTTTTTCTTTTGGAAAATGGGAAAACATGTAATCGGCTGAATCCTAGATTCTTTATAAAGTCATAAGTTTCTTTAAACTCTTTAATTGTCTCATTTGGAAAACCAACAATTAGATCTGTAGTAACTGAAAGATCAGAAATAGAGTTCTTAAAATATCTAACTCGTTTTTGATATTGATCAGTTGTATAAGGTCTATTCATCTTTTCTAAGATATAATCCGAGCCACTCTGTAAAGGAAGATGTAAATGTGGACATAGTTTTTTATTGCTTTTCATTAAGTTAAGTAGCTTATCATTAACTTCTGTTACTTCAATAGAACTTAGCCTAATTCTTTTTAATCCTTCTATTCCAGACAAAAGCTTAATCAATTCAACCAGTTTGTTTTCTTCATTATTTTCTAGTCCATAAGCTCCCAAATGAATACCTGTTAATACAATTTCTTTAACCCTTTGTTCATTAACTAACTTTTTTACTTCTAAATATATATTATTAGGCTTTCTACTCCTTAGTTTTCCTCTGGCATAAGGGATAATGCAGTAGCTACAGAATTGGTTACAACCTTCTTGTATTTTAATATATGCCCTAGTAGTCTCACTTAAATTATTAATACTCATTTCTTCAAAATCAGCTAAATTTTGATAAGTAAGAGAATCTTTTAATAGTTTCGATTTGTTCTTTTTTGTTTTTAACTTTTTCTCAATTAATTTAACTACATTATTTTTCCCTGATGTACCTAATATATAATCTATTTCTTTTATTGATTTCACTTCTTTTTCTTCAACTTGAGGATAACAACCTACCATTACAACTATAGCATCTTGATTTTTTCTTTTTGCTCTCCTAGCATATTTTCTAGACTTACTTGCAGCTTGATTAGTAACAGTACAGCTGTTTATTATATAGATATCTGCCTTTTGATTAAACTCTTTTACAGTATATCCCCTGGTAGAAAATTGATCAATCATTACCTCTGTTTCATAGTGATTGACCTTACATCCTAAAGTATAAAAAGCTACAGTTTTCATCAACTATCCTCCTAAATCGCCGAATTCATATAATATAGCAGAAAGAGCTGTTAAACCAGCTGTCTCTGTTCTTAAAATTCTTCCCCCTAAAGTTATTGTCTCCAATATAAAATTACCATTAATTTTTTTAAAAAGTTTTACTTCGTCTTTTGAAAACCCACCTTCAGGACCAATCAATAAAAGAATTTTTTCGATGTTTTTATCTTTGTATTTTTTTAGAACTGATTTTATACCACATTTATCTTCTTTTGTATATAGTATTAAAATTAAATCATATTCGTTAAATAACTCGCTTACTTTATTGATCTTAGAAATATTTATTATACCACTAATTTGAGGTATATTACCTCGCTTAGACTGTTTTGCTGCCTCTTTTATAATGTTTTTCCATCTTTTTAATCTTTTATTTTCCTTTTTTTGATTGAGCTTGACAATAGTTCTTTTGGTAAAAAGAGGGATAAATTTATTTGCACCTATCTCAGTTCCCTTTTGGATAACAAATTCAATATTTCTACTTTTTGGTATAGCCTGCCCAATATCAACCTCAATACTAGGTTCTGTTTTGTTTTCAATTTTTTTTATTATTACACCAGTTACATGATCTTTTTTAAAATCCTTTAGTTTCACAATGAAATCAAATTTATTTTCTGTAGAAACTATAATCTTTTCCCCTGTTTTTAATCTTAATGAATTAGAAATGTGGTTGAAATCATCATCTCTAATTTCAACCACATCATTATTAATATATTCTCGTTTTACAAAGAATTTATGCATTATAATAAAAAACCTGCCTTTTTATTTTATAGTGCACCAAAAGCATCTTTTACCTTGTTAAAGAACCCTTTTTTTTCTGGATTGATCTCTTCTCCACTTATCTCAGCAAAATTAATTAATAAGTCTTTTTGTTCTTTACTCAAATTTTTAGGTATAATTACCTTTGCTTTAATATATTGATCTCCCTTGCCAATACGATTTAGATGATTTATACCTTTATTTTTTAGTCTAAATGTCGTACCTGGTTGAGTTCCGTTAGGAATATTAAACTTGACTTTACCATCTAAAGTTGGTACCTTAATTTCATCACCTAATATGGCTTGAACAAAATTAATAGGTACCTCACAGTATATATCATCACCTTTTCTATCAAATAGTTGATGGGATTCTACCTGAAGTATTATATAAAGATCGCCATCTGAAGCTCCTTTTTCTCCTGCTTCACCTTCATTGGCCATTCTCAATTTACTACCTGTATTTACCCCTGCAGGTATATTTATTGTTAACTTTCTTCTTCTCTTAACTTTTCCGGTCCCACCACAGTTAGAACAAGGATTGTCTATTATTTTTCCACTGCCACCACATCTGTCACATCTTTTTGTTTGAGCAAACTGTCCAAATGGAGTCTGTTGGGTAACCCGGATCTGTCCTTGACCATTACATTTTGAACATGTTTTTATATCTGATTTAGTTTCAGCACCTGTACCATCACATTTTGGACATTCCTCGGTTCTTGGTATTGTAATCTTCTTTTTTGTGCCGAAAGCTGCTTCTTTAAATGTAATTTTTAGTTTATATTGAAGATCACGGCCTCTTTGTGGGCCACGACGTCTATTCATTCCACCCATTCCACCACCAAAAAACATATCAAATATATCTTCAAAACCACCGAAACCGCCTCGAGCAAAGTCATCAAAGTTAAAATCGTCTTCATTTATACCAGAATGACCATATTGATCATATCTTTTTCTCTTATCTGGATCACTTAATATTTCATAAGCTTCAGATATTTCTTTGAACTTTTCACTTGCCTTTTCCTCACCATCATTCATATCAGGATGGTGTTTTTTGGCTAACTTTCTATATGCTTTTTTAATTTCTTTTTGGTCAGCATCTCTGCTAACACCCAGGATTTCATAATAGTCTTTTTTACCTGGCATTACTAATCACCTCATGAATTTATGCAATCAAAAAAAGGGGAATTAACCCCTTTTTTTATTATAACATAATTTGTATTATTTATCATCATCAACTTCTTCATAATCAACATCAACTGTATCTTCATCTGCTTGATCATTTTGATCCTTTTGATTGGAGCTAGCTTGTCCAGCACTACCAGCAGAACCTTGAGCTTCCGGGCCTTCCTTTGTTTGAGAATAAAGTTGTGAACTTAATTCGGTCAACTCTTCATTAAGAGCTTCTATTTTCTCTTTTATCTTATCAATATCATCTTCACCTATTGCATCTTTAAGGTCTTGTTTTGCACTTTTAACTTTATTAACAATATCTTCATCAACTTTATCTTCAGCCTTTTTCAATGTTTTTTCTGTTGAATGAACTAAGGCATCTGCTTCATTTTTTGTTTCTACTTCCTTCATTTTCTTTTCATCTTCATCAGCATGTTCTTCTGCTTCTTTTACCATTTCTTCAATTTCTTCTTCAGAAAGACCGGAAGTTGATTTAATTGTAATTTTTTGTTCATTTCCAGTGCCTTTATCTTCAGCTGAAACATGAACAATACCATTTTCATCAATGTCGAAGCTTACTTCAATTTGTGGCACACCTCTAGGAGCTGGTGGTATGTCTGTTAATTGGAACCTTCCCAGAGTTTTATTGTCTTTGGCCATCTTTCTTTCACCCTGTAAGACATGAATATCAACTGCTGTTTGATTATCCTGTGCTGTAGAAAATACTTTGCTTTTAGATGTAGGTATTGTAGTATTTCGATCAATCAACTGTGTAAATACTCCACCAAGTGTTTCAATACCTAAAGATAATGGTGTTACATCCAATAATACGATATCATCTACATCTCCTGATAAAACCCCACCTTGGATAGCTGCACCTACAGCAACTACTTCATCAGGGTTAATACCCTTATGAGGTTCTTTACCAATCTTTTCTTCTACAGCTTGTTGTACAGCCGGTATTCTGGTAGACCCTCCGACTAAGATAACTTCATCTATTTCAGATGGATCAAAGTTAGCATCTTTTAAAGCTTTATCTGTTGGTCCCATTGTTTTTTGAATTAGATCCTCAACTAATTCTTCAAACTTAGCTCTAGTTATATCAACATCTAGATGTTTCGGACCTGTATCAGTTTGAGTTATAAATGGTAAGTTTACATTAGTTTGTTTTACACTTGATAACTCAATTTTTGCCTTTTCAGCTGCATCTTTTAAACGTTGTAAAGCCATCCTATCTTTTTTTAGATCAATTCCAGTTTCATTTTTAAACTGTTCTGCTAGATAATCTATTACTCTTTGATCAAAATCATCACCACCAAGTTTGTTGTTACCATTGGTAGAAATTACTTCAAAAACTCCATCTCCTAACTCTAATATAGAGACATCAAATGTACCTCCGCCGAGGTCAAAAACCAATATTGTTTGTTCTTTTTCATCTTTGAGTCCATATGCTAAAGATGCTGCTGTAGGTTCATTGATTATTCTCTTAACTTCTAATCCTGAAATCTTACCAGCATCTTTTGTTGCCTGTCTTTGTGAGTCAGAAAAATATGCTGGGACCGTAATTACGGCATCAGTTATCTCTTCACCCAAATAATCTTCTGCATCTTTTTTCATCTTCTGTAAGATCATTGCAGATATTTCTTGAGGAGTGTACTCTTTGTCCCCCATTTTTTTCTTTATTTCTTTTCCCATCTCTCTTTTTATAGATGCAACAGTATTATCAGGATTGGTGATCGCTTGTCTTTTTGCATACTCACCAACCAATCTCTCCCCTTTCTTTGAATAAGCAACTACTGAGGGAGTAGTTCTCTTTCCTTCTTTATTTGGTATTACAGTTGCTTCTCCACCTTCCATAATAGCCATACAAGAATTTGTTGTACCTAAGTCAATTCCTAATATCTTACTCATTAAAGATTCCTCCTTTTAAAATTGAATTATTTATATTTTGTTTTTTAGATAGCTATTTTTACCATAGCCGGTCTAATAACTTTATCATCCATTATATAACCTCTTTGGATTTCTTCTACAATATAACCAGATTCATATTCTTTTGATTCAACCTGCATTACTGCTTCATGATATGCAGGATTAAACTCTTCACCCTTAGTCTTAATGATCTCAAGTCCTTCTTTTTTTAATACATCAATCATCTGTTTGTAGATAAGATTAACTCCAGATAAAAATTCTGATTCCTGATCAACAGATTTGAGTGCTCTTTCAAAATTATCAATAATCGGTAATAGGGAGTTTATAATTTCCATCTTTGTACGAAATTCAAGTTGCTGCTTATCTTTACTTACCCTATTACGATAGTTTATAAAGTCAGCTTTCATTCTTTTTAACTTGTTTAAGTACTCATCTTTTTGTTCTATAACATCTTGTAATTTGTCTTTTATCTCTTCAATTCTTTCTTCTAAAATTTCTTCCGTAACATCTTCTTCTAACTTAACTGTATCTGTTTTTTTTTCTTCTGTATTACTTTCTTCACTTCTAGTATTCTTTTTTTTATTATCTTTCATATTATTTATTCACCTCTGAAATAATTTTACTCAATATGTTTGAAACTATATTTACAGTAGATATAACACGGGGATATT
>JAIPEV010000122.1 GCA_021736965.1 Halanaerobiales bacterium
ATGTCAACTGCTAATCTCATGAAATCTTCTGCTTTATTCATTGATACCATCTTCTTTGATAATTTCATTTTTAATTAGTCTATAAGCTTCTAAATTAATTTTGCCTTGATTGTATAATTCTTTAGCTTTGTTTTTCTGAAAGCTTATAATACAAGCGGCTATTAAAAATCCTCCTGCACATATCATTAATAAACAAAATAAAATTATTAATATTGCTATCATATTATCCCCTTTCCTCACATTCATCACACAACCACCCTTTATGTATCAGCACTCGTTTTCCCTTTAACTCACACCACGGCACCGGTATTCTGTATCCTTCTGTTAAGTGTGTAAAGTGCTCACAGTGTGTCTGTTTGGAGCGGCAATAGTCGCATAGACCATCACCGCCATCGCCTGTTATGATAGTGTCACAATTAGTACAGTTATCAACCATTATTGGTGATCCACTCGCTATGTGGTAATTTTTCTATCCAGTCACAAAATATCTGCCATTCTTCTAATCTATGTGGTCGGCGTTGCAAATATATAGTTTTTAGCTGCAGGTAATTAGTGGTAATTCTAGCTGTCAGTTGCAGCCCCATAGGGCAGTTAGATACAACTTCTTGAAATAACTCATCTCTTTCTTGTTTTATTTCTTGTTTAGTCTGCCATTTTAAATATTTATCACTTTCCCTGACGTGCTCATTATACATTTCAATTATTCTTTCAAGTTCATCTATTATTCTCTTACTAACATATTTATTGCATTGTTCAGGAACATCCATCTTAGTTATCCGGTGCATTTTAGATTGACTACTAACTATATCGGCAAAGTGATACCGTTGAAACTCTAACCAAAAATACTGTGGTGCTGTTATATCAGCTTGTACTATTATTCCTTTCAGAAAACAATTATGACCTGTTCCTGGTGGATTGTTAGCAAGTTTATTTGCTCGTTGTATATTAAAACCGGCTATCCCTACATCTGTATTCATAGGATAACCGCTTGCCATTACACTTCCTTTCATGCCACTAATCTTTGTTTTGTTTATCTTCATCTACTTCAACCTCCTTATTTGTAACAGATATCAACCTTTTCTGGCATTTCAACTTTAGTAGAATTTTTAAAACATCGGCAACTTCCGTCTTCCAACTTTCGTGATAAACAAATATTTTCATCACTAGTCAAATTTCCTCTTAAAGTTTTTATATACAAATCATCTTCAAATATAAAATAACTTCCAAACATCAATTCTCCTATGGGGTATATTGTAGTTGACATCTTTTTAACATTAACCTTAGTCATCTTTTATCTCAACCTCCCATACGTATTCTTGTAAACACTCAAAACAAACCTGCTCAATTTTCATTCTCCGGCTAGGTTTTGTAACCTTTTTATCACATATAACACATCTATACACTGTTAGCCCTCCAATTTTGCAGCTATCATTTCGGCATCTTTTTCTAACATTTCTATCTTACCAGAGTAAGCGTGAATGTAATAATCAAAGTAATAATCGTCTAATGCTGTTTCACTTCCATGTCGGTTTTGACTATCATTAAGCCTATTATCCCATTCGCTGCCATCAAGATTATGTCTGACAACTTTAAAAGTGTTTTGCTCATAGTTACTAAAATATTCTATCTCATTTTTAAATCTCGTATCAGGGAATATAACATAGTCGCATTCGTGTATCTTCTCTTCTACCTTCTTAACCCAAATATCCTCGTTTATGCACTCTCTACCCCACTCTGTACCGACGAATTGTAACAGGACACGCCCATTATTATCCTTTTTACCATTCCAGCCTAGTTCATGGCAGTATTCTTTAAGTGAGTCAGCAAAGTGTATTATCTGCACATGACAGTCGTATTCTTCGTATAATACGTCCATGAGATACTTAGCAAATGTATCCTTGCCGTGACGTGCTTTGCCGCTGATGTTAATTATCGCTGGTTTCAGATTTATCACCCTCTAATTCACGTATTAGTTTTTTTATTTTATTTCGATAAACTTCGCATTCATCTATTGGCGAAGCAGTCCATTGCGCTTCATCTAAAATAGCCCTCAATCTAAAAGCAATATTCACCTCAACACCCCCATCACCTTATCCATCTTACTTTCCAGCCATATAAAAAACACCGTTAACTTACTCCGGTGTCTTTGTAACCAGCGGTACTCGCGCGGTTGTGCAGTTTTCAGTTTTTCTTCTACTGTGTACATGTTAATCCTCCTTAAAATAATTTCGGCTTGACTTGCTTAATTTTGTATATAGTCAACTCTCTTAAATCGCTAAAATCTATTGTCGGTTTGTTAAACTTTTTAATAATATCCCATGTTTCCTCTGTAACTAAAGCGTGAAACACTCTGCCAAATAACATAGGTATATATTGACTTTTCCAACCATCTTTTTCATTAACTATTTTAGTATATTCTTTTTCAATTAATGGTTTTGTAACATATTTTGTTATGATCTTTTCTTCAACTGATTTACTGCCTTTTATTTTGGGTGCGCCCATTTCTTTATGATGTTTTTCTTTAAACCGGCTTGTTACCATTTTAGCCCAGACTGTTCTGCCATATTTGTTCTCAAAATCATAGTTTTTAATAACTATTCCCTCACCATCGCCTTCGCCATCTTTTATGAGATATTGTCCTGTTTTATCCAACTGATTAACTAAATTTTTACGTTTAGGATTTTCAATTACTGCAAGAGGCGGAATATATTCTATATCGTAATACTCAAGTAAGTCTTTATATTCGGGATAAATTAAGTATTCATATTCATCATTTTCAAATTCATGCATAACATCAAATACATAAAATTCACGCCAAGCATCTTCTCTATATGTTTTTAAACTATGTGGCACAAGCCATTCACCATATAACCTCAAATATGGATGATCTTTTAAAAACGATTCAATATTATCCAGCTTTTTAATATAAGCATAAAATCCTTGATTATCATTTTCTAATGTTAGCTCTCTATTTCTACTACCGGCTTTAACTTCTCCTCCATCTAACCAAACACTTGCATTAGTACCATCAATTTTAGGAAATATATAACAAGTTCCTAAATTAATACCTTTCACATCATCAGTTCCAAACCTTTCAATGTGTTGATATTTTCTAAATTCCATCTTGACCCTCCTTAAATTTTATTTCAATCCTTGGATTATCCTTATCAACTTCCCATCTTTCAGTAAACTCTTTAATATACATTCACTTGATTCCAATTTTCTAACGGACACCAGTTAGGTATTATATTTTTTGATTTAATTTTTATTGGTATATTTATTTCTCTGGTTTTTGCTGTATCATTATGAGTACATATTGCAACTTCTTTTGTCGGGTGATTAAAACAATATTTGCAATCTAAACAATTATTGATTTTTAATTTTTTACTCCCAGTTTTCAATTAAATCACCTACTTTATTTTCTATTTCACTATAACTTTCAATATTATTAATACCTATTTCATTAGCAATAATAGCTTGCTTGCCTTTAAATTTTCTATCAATAACTAATATCAGTTTTTTAAATTCTTCTGGATAATACTTTTTAAATCTCTTTAATTTAGTTTTATCTTTTCGCCTAAACCAACCTTTGATTTCAACATATTGATCTTTATTGGGAAGATAAAAGTCAGGCGTATAAAACCTTGTGCCTCTTTTGATTTCTTCAAATTCAAACTCCTTTGGTTCATATTCCCATTTTTCACCAACAAAATTTAAATACCTAGCATAATTCGCCTCCCAAGCTGATCTAAAATATTGACCATTTAAATCTTCTCTTTTTCCACCTTTAGCATCAGAATAAATTGAACCTTTATTATGTTTCACACTATACACCCCTTTACAATGGTAGCTACAAAATATGTTTTTACCCTTTACTTTGCAAGAATACCTTTTAATTTCTTTGCCACAATTAGCACAATGAAATTTCTTTTTATTTACACCTGTGTATAAACCACTATCGTTTGTTTTTGTAGAATAACCCAATTTATTTATTTTTTCCTCTCGCAATCCATAAAATCTGATCCATTTATTAATACAATCATTGCCGACGCAAACTTTTTCAGCTATTTTCTCTACTGGTTTATCCATTTCTATATAATTTAATTTTAGCCACCAAAAATGTTTATAGATTTCATCTTTACTAGATAATTCTTTTCTCTCTTTCCAATTAGGAGAATATTTTTTTGTGCCATTTGTTAAACCTAATTGCCGAGCTTTTCTACAAATATTAGTTTTGGGTCTATTTAATTCTTCTGCTAAATGGTCTAAATTTAATTCATCTTTAAAGTTAGCATTTTCATAAGTTAACTTAATCTTTTTTATTTCTTTTTTAGTAAATTTAGTATTATTAGTTATTCCCATTTTATATGCCTTATTTCTAATAGAATGAGCACTCCTATTCATTTCCTTACTTAATTCAGTTGGCGTTTTATTATTTTTGTAACCTTCTTTTACTTTTTCTATTTCTTCTTTGGTATAATATCTAGTTGGCAATTTTATCACCTCCAACACCAGGGATAACCAGTTTATGATTATCCCCATTAGTTTTTACATCTATCTGTTTTTGATATTTTTCAGGTAAACTGCTTAGGCGTGTCACTCTTTATATATCACTCCTTTGATATAGTCTGCCACCTAACTTTTCTCTTACTTCTTTCTCTTTTAACCCCTTGTCAAATAATCTTTCTTGCAAATTTAGTTTTAGGCGTAAATCAAGTGCATGACCATCGCGACCATGCACCCCTTTTGTGCCATGATGACAATTCCAACATAGCAGTATTAAATTGTCTAAGTCATCATTGCCACCTTGACTTTTTTTAATTATATGATGTATTTGCAAACCACTTATCCCATCACACAACTCACAACTATCATCAGCACGTTTATATACCTTTTGACGCGTTGACTTGTTCATTTACTCACCCTTTTGTATTGCTTCCATCTCTTTCTGTAAAAGATCAATCTCTATCTTGGTCTGGTATATTTTCTGCATAATAGCTTCTTTTTCTCCTTCTAGCAAATCTCTCTCATATCTCAATCCAGCCACTTCCGGTAACCCTCTTGCTATCTGGGGCGTCATAGTCCAGGCTACAGGATCTGTTTTGCCATTCTCACCTTCTACCCCATCCAGTTTAATCCTTATACACTCTTTAGAAAAAGACATTCTATATTTTTGCTCAGCGTCGGCTAACTTGCGGTTGTATTTTTGTAGTGACTTAATTAGCTTTTTTAGCATATCACGTTCAGCTTGTAAATCTGAATAAGTGTCTTGTGCTGATACATCGTAACTCATGTTAACCTCCTTTATCCACATTTTAAATATCCGCATTCACATACTACACAACCTGACTGGTGTTTTGTTTAAAACCTCCGCATCTTTTCATAAGTGATAACAATTTTAACAAATTAATTGGTAGAACCTATGCCACCTTTTCTTCTCTCACCTTCAAAACTATCGCCATCAACCAATAAATACTTCTGAAATATTACCTGACAAATAGCTTCCCCACATTTAATTTTCATTTGTTTGTCACCTTCATTACGTATCTTAATCCATATGTGACCTTCATTATCTTCGTTGTTGTAATAATCAGCATCAATTACACCTATTGTATTTGCTAATCTGCAATAATACTTAAAGCCTAAACTTGACCGCGGGTAAGCAAATAAAACTTCATCGGGTTGCATATATGCCTTTATCCCTGTTGGTATTTTTATCTCACTACCTGG
>JAIPEV010000123.1 GCA_021736965.1 Halanaerobiales bacterium
TAAAAAAACCCCTTTCAGGAAAATTTTAAACTAATTCCAGGTATTTAATTCAATATGATAAAATAAATTCCTTTATTTTAATCTTTTTATAAATAAGATATGTAGGTATTATGGAAGGTAATAAAATTCATTTTTTGGTTCTCTTAACATTAGATCATCTACAGCTTGTAGAGGATCCTTATCATTATATAAAACCTCATATACTTCTTTTGTGATCGGCATTTCAAATCCCTGCTGTGTCTTTAAAAAATTGTAGACAGCTCTGGCAGTTTTAGCACCTTCAACAACCTGTTTAACATTATTTTTAGCTTGTTTGAAGCTTTTTCCTTTACCGATTTGAATTCCAAATTTCCTATTACGGCTGTGCTTTGAATTACAGGTTACTACAAGATCACCCAATCCTGCTAATCCATTATACGTTTCTCGTTTAGTATTATGGTAAAGACCAAACTTAACAATTTCTGACAATCCTCTTGTAATTAAGGCTGCTTTTGTATTGTCACCATAACCAATACCATCAATTACACCAGAAGCAACTGCAATTATATTTTTTACTGCGCCACCTATTTCAACTCCCTTTGTATCTGTACTTGTATAAATACGAAAGCGTGGTGTAATCAACATATTCTGAATTTTTTTTGCCGATGTATTTTTATTTGAGGCTGCAACAATAGCTGTAGGAATACCTTTAATCACTTCTTCTGCATGGGTTGGACCCGATAATACAATAATATCACCTTTAAAATACTCTCTTATTATCTCTGAATTAGTACTAAAACTATCAATTTCTAATCCTTTAGCTGTTGAAATAATAGTTGAATCATCAGTTAAAAGATCTTTAAGCTTTTCCATCATAACTCTTGTTGCACTGGTAGGAACAGAGAGAATATAATCTTTTGAAAATGAAACAGCTTCCTTTAGTTGATCGGTAGCAGAAATGTTTTGTTTTAATTTATGTTTTGGAAAGTACTTACTATTAACCGAACTATTATTTATATTGTCAATTACATTTTTATCTCTTAAATAAATTAACACTTGTTCAAAATTTTGAGATGCAACCTGTGCTAAGGCTGTACCCCAGCTTCCACCTCCAAAAACTGTTAATCTCTTATTTTTCATCTTTATCACCAGGAGGCCAACTCATCTTGTTTTCATTACCATTTATCAATCTATTAATATTTGATCTATGACTAAATATTATTAATAATCCTACTAATATTCCAAAAATAAGATATGAAGTTTGATTGTTATATATAAAATAGATACTAAATGGTATAGAAATAGCCCCTAAAATAGAGCCAATAGATACTATTTTTGTTAATATAATGAATATCACCCAAATAATAAAGAAAACTAAAATCACCCAGGGAAAAAGTTTGATTAAAATACCTGCACTTGTAGCAACACCCTTACCACCATTAAATGACAGAAAGACTGACCAATTATGTCCTATAATTGCTAAAACTGCTGCTATAAAGACAAAGGTCATTGAATATTCCGGTAGTAAAAAATATTGAGCAACTGTCACTGCAATAACACCTTTTAAAATATCTAATAAAGCAACTATTAGACCAACTTTATAACCTGTTACTCGAGCTACATTAGTAGCCCCTACATTTCCACTTCCATGTTCTCTGATATCTAAATTAGCACAATTTTTTGCAAATATATATCCATTTGGAACAGCACCAATAAGATAAGCTAAAATTAGCACAAATAATATCAACATCGTTTTTAACTCCTTTTTTTGATTTTAATAACAATTGGACTGCCAATAAAACCAAAGTTTTCTCTAATCTGGTTTTCTAGATACCTTTTATAAGCAAAGTGCATAAGTTTTGGATCATTGACAAAAAGTACAAATAAAGGTGGTTTTACCCCTACTTGACTACAGTAATATATTTTAAGTCGTTTTCCTTTTTTGGTTGGAGGTTCTCTTAGTTGAACTGCCTCAGTAATAACTTCATTTAATAGACCTGTTTTTATTCTTTTTGAACTTTGATCAACACTATATTCTATAAGTTCTAAAACTTCATTAACTCTTTTTCCTGTTATAGCTGAAATAAAGCTAATCGGTACATAACTTAAAAACTTTAGATCATAATATACTTGATCACGATATTTAGCCATTTCATTTGAATCTGCATTAATCAGATCCCATTTATTAATAGCTATTACCATTGCTTTACCAGCATCATGGGCATAGCCCGAAATCTTTTTGTCCTGTTCAGTAATACCTTCTTTTGCATCAATAATCATAAGAACACCATCGGCTCTCTCAATTGCTTTAAGAGCTCGAATATTACTATAGTATTCAATATTATCATCAACCTTTGCTTTTCTTCTCAGACCAGCTGTATCAATTAAGTTAAATTTAGTCTCATTAAACTCTATTACAGTATCTATAGCATCTCTTGTAGTCCCTGGAATATCACTTACAATAACTCGATCATTCCCAACAAAATAATTTACCAAAGAAGATTTACCAACATTAGGTTTGCCAACAATAGCTACATTAATAATATCTTCTTCTTTTTCAGTCTCTACTTGTTCAAATTCAACTATAACATGGTCAAGTAGATCACCAATATTTTTGCCATGTTCTGCTGATACTGCTACTAATGTTTCAAAACCTAAAGAGTAAAACTCCCAGATATTTTCCTGCATTGAATTAAAATCTTCAATTTTATTTACAACAAGTACTACTTTTTTATTGGTTTTTCTCAAAATCTGTGCAACCCTTTGATCTAAAACATTTAATCCTTCTCTCCCATCCACAACAAATAGGATTAAATCTGCTTCTTTAATAGCTAGTTCTGACTGTTTTTTTACTTGAGTTTTTAATTCTTGTTCACTATCAGTTTCGATACCACCTGTATCAATTAATTTAAACTCTTGATCCAGCCATTTCGTATCTCTATAGATTCTATCTCTAGTAATACTTGGTTCATCTTCAACAATTGATATTCTATTTCCGGTAAGTCTGTTAAATAAAGTAGATTTTCCTACATTTGGTCTTCCAACAATTGCCACAACAGGTTTAGCCATCTATTAACACCTCCATTAAATCTCCTATACCATCAGATATATATATATTACTATCCTTTACTTTGTTTTTAAACTCTGCAATACTAATATTATCTAAAAACTTATCATTATCATTGAGAGTAACTTTAGGAATTATTACATTTTGATATTTATTTTTATTAATTTTTTTAAGTAAGTCTTTTGAAGTCAAAAGACCAGCTACAGTAACAGTTAGACCGAAATAACTATTATTAACAACTTCAATCTCTAATCTAACTTTCTTTTGATTTTTATTAATATCATTTATTACC
This sequence comes from Halanaerobiales bacterium, assembly GCA_021736965.1. Classification (GTDB taxonomy): domain Bacteria; phylum Bacillota; class Halanaerobiia; order Halanaerobiales; family M55B127; genus M55B127. The sequence continues at coordinate 3,339 of JAIPEV010000123.1, forward strand.
GGTTCTATTGCTTTTTTGCCTAAAACAGATGTTAAAATATGGTATTTTGTATAATTAGTATTGTTATTAAGATCTTTAACTCTTTTTTTATAATGCTGTTGATAGTTGTCTCTAAATATTCTAGTAATCCCAATCCCATTTTCAAGTTGTAAAAATTGATTGTAATGATCATATTCGGGAATATTATTATCAGCAGTTAAGTAAAACTCATCAGAGGCATATAAAAAATTTTCACCATACTTATTATATATCCTATCTTGCCATTGATCAATTTGATTTAGTATCTTTTTGACTTCCTCTTTTTTATATGTTCTAAGCCTTTCATTTTTATACTTAGTAAGTCCTACCGGAACAACTGCTAATGATAAAATATTGGGGTAGTATTTGCTAAGATCTTCGATAGATTTATCAAGATTTACACCATCATTTATACCTGGACAGAGTACAATCTGGGTATTAAAGTTTATATTATTCCTTTTTAAGCAAGCTAACTGTTTGTTGATTTCTTTTGCTTTTGGATTTTTCATCATCTGATATCTAAGTTTCGGATCGGTACTATGAACTGAAATATTTAAAGGACTTAGATTATACTTGATAATTCTCTCATAGTCTTTTTGTTTTAAATTAGTTAATGTAATATAACTTCCCTGAAGAAAAGAAAATCTATAATCATCATCTTTAATATTTAATGTATCTCTTAACCCTTCTGGTTGCTGGTCAACAAAACAAAAGATACAGTTATTTTTACAAATATTAAGACCATCAAATATAATATTATCAAATTCGATTCCTAACTTTTTATTAAAATCTCTTTTTACTGTATATGTAATAATCTGACCTGACTTCTTTTTAACTTCAAGATCAAACTTATAGTCTGATATTTTATAGTTGTATTCAATATAGTCAGTAATCTTATCTCCGTTAATAGATAAAATAATATCTCCTGGTTTTATACCTAGCTTATCTGCTGTACTGTCTTTGAGTATATTTTTTATTTTAATCATTTGATATCACCCTGCTACTTTAAAATAATAACATATCTTGAATACCTTAGCAATAAGATTGAAGTAAAAAAGGCCCTACTATTATTAAAACAAATAGTAAGGGCCTAATAGTTAATTATTTAAATTTATCTATTCATCCTTATCAAAAATATCTCCAACCAACTCCTGAATTGTGGCACCAGAAGATGAATCTTCTTTTTCTTCAGACTTTTTATTCTTTGAATCATCTTTACTTTTATCTTTTTTAACTTTAGTTTCATTTTTTTGTTTTTTTGTTTCTAATTCCTTTAAACTGAGTCCTATTCTCCTTTGTTCAGGATCAATATTTATAATTTTAGCCATTCTTTCTTCACCAGCAGTTACAACTTCACCTGGTGTTTCAACATGTTTTTGTGAAAGTTGAGAAATATGGATGAGGCCTTCAATTCCTTCTGCAACTTCCATGAAAGCACCAAAATCTACTAACTTTGTTATCTTACCATTAATTTTTTCACCTTCATAATGTTTTTTTGCAAACTCTTCCCAAGGATCTGGTAATAGTTGTTTAAGACCGAGAGAAATTCTCTCTTCTTCTTTATTAACACCTAATACTTTTACTTCAATTTCTTCACCTTCAGTTAGTATTTCTTTTGGATGTCCAATTCTTCCCCAGGACATTTCAGAAATATGAAGTAACCCTTCAATACCTCCCAGATCAACAAAGGCGCCAAAGTCAACAAGTTTAGTAATCTTACCCTTAACTGTGTCTCCTTCTTCTAAATTTTCTAATGTTTCTTCTTTCTTTTCTGATCTTTCTTCTTCAATTACCTTTTTAGCAGATAATACAACATTATTTTTATCTCGTTCAACTTCTATTATTTTTAATCTTAAGCTTTGATTTACAAAATCACTTAAATCCTCTACATAGCCAACTGCAACATGTGAAGCAGGAATAAATCCTCTTACACCTACATCTACAACCAAGCCACCTTTTACTTCTTTGGTAACTTCAGCTTCAATTATTTCATCATTTTCATATGATTCAATGATTTTTTCCCATGCTTTCTCATAGTCAGCTTTCCTCTTTGAAAGGATCATATCTCCATCATCATTTTCTAAGGTTAAAATTACAACTTCTATTTCTTGATTATCTTCAATTATTTGGTGGGGGTCTAACTTCTTATGACTTAACTCTTCTTTTGGAATAAAGCCATCTGTCTTATATCCTACATCAACATATACTCCCTCATTATTTATCTCTACAACTGTACCGGTAACTTTCTGACCTTTTTTAAGATCAGCAATATCGTTATCGCTATAGTTGAATTTCTTTTCTTCTTCAGCCTCTTCAGTCGCATCTTTTTCTTCATCTTTTATCTCTTCAGTTTCTTCTTCT
>JAIPEV010000124.1 GCA_021736965.1 Halanaerobiales bacterium
TTTTAAATAATGTTACCTTTTCAAAACTTAAATCAGAAGCTACTAATCTGTCCTGTACATCTAAAGCAAATACAAACTGAGAAGCAGATCTATATGAAGTTACAATTCGATTTACTTGATCAGGTAACCTTACTTCTCTACCTGTCATATCTGTAACTACCTTTTCTCCTAAGACCGGTACTGTAAACAGCACTGCAATCAAAGATGTTATCATTAAAATTATAAAACTTTTTTTGTTTAAATACTTCATTTTTTATTTCCTCCTTATTTTTTTTCGTTATTTGTGACCACGTATAACGCGATTAAAAAAATATTATTTTTTAAGCTTTTCTTTAAAATTATCTGTAAAGTATTTTTTTTCTAACCTAGATAAATCTCTTTTTGCTTCACTACGAAAATTTAAAAATGTATCCATTAAAATTCTACCTTTTTTAGTAAGGGTTGAACCTCCACCAGCTACCCCACCAACCTGTTTTTCTAACAACTTAAAACCTAGTTTTTTCTCCAGCTTATCTATTAACTGCCAGGCCTGGCTATATGACATGTGAATTTCAGCAGCTGCTTTACTTAAGGAACCAAGTTTATCTACCAGTCTCAAGATATCTGCAGGTCCATCACCAAACATTTTTTGATTGTTTGCCTCTAACCAAAGCTTATAGTTTAACTTCATTAAAATCAATCCTAACTATACTTGTCTTTATAATAGAGGTAATCATCATAGTAATCTAAGTCAATTATTACTTTTTCGTTTTTGACTAAAAAATGATGAACAATGTCTTTATGCTTATCCAAAAATGGTTTTAAACCCATCGGACCATTAAGAGCCTTAATCTCTTGTAAATACTTAGTACTTATAATAACTGGATGGCCAGGTTTTTGTTCATAAACAGGGATAATTATCTCTGCTTCTTTTCTTTTAAACTCTTTAATAATATTATCAAATATTTTTGCAGTAATCAATGGTTGATCTCCCAAAAATATAATAATGTTTTTTGTATTTTTTGATAAAGCCTCTACACCTTTTTGTAAACTACTGCTCATTCCCAGTTCATAATCAGGATTTTCCTTGATTCTCAAACGTTGATCTTGATAATAATCAATCTTTTTTTTAATCTTTTCTGCCTGAGCACCCAGCACAACCCTGATTTCATCATCAATAAGCTTACTCTCTAATATATTATCAATCACAGTTTCTAAAATTGTTTTATCTTCCCAGCTAAGCAGTTGTTTTAACTTACCCATTCTATTTGATTTGCCTGCAGCAAGAATAACAGCTGTATACATAATTTTCACTCCAATATAAGGGTTAGGGGAGAAATTACTTAACCTCCCCCACCTTATTATTATATTATAGCCATAAGAAATATGCTAAGAAAACAACTCCCAATACATACACTAACCAGTGTACTTCTTTACCTTTACCTGTAAATACCTTTACTAATGGATAGATGATAAAACCTAAGGCAATACCATTTGAAATAGAGTAAGTTAAGGGCATTGCAATCATAGCTACAAAAGCTGGTAGGATCTCTGTAAAATCATTCCAGTCAAGTTTTGTAACATTTGACATCATCATTGTACCAACAATAATTAAAGCAGGAGCGGTTGCTGCTCCAGGTACTAATCCAATTAGAGGTCTGAAAAATAAAGCAAGGAAAAACAAGATTGCTACTACTACACCTGTAAGGCCTGTTCGACCACCTTCTGCTACACCAGAAGCAGACTCAATATAAGTTGTAACTGTACTTGTACCAAATAAAGCACCACCAGTTGTACCTACTGCATCAGCTAAAAGGGCATTACTGGCTTTTGGTAGATTACCATCTTCATCTAAATAACCTGCCTGTTGACTAACACCAACCAAAGTCCCGGCTGTGTCAAAAAGGTCAACAAATAAAAATGATAGTAATACTCCAACCATTCCTATCTTAAGGGCACCTACAATGTCTAATTGGAATAGAACTTGATTCCAATCTCCCATCTTTGGCATTGCAAAAAAACCATTAAAGGGAGGTGTTACACCATTTGTCCAACCAAATGCAGTTGCAATTAAGATTCCCCAAAGCAGAGCACCTTTAACCTTTAATGCATATAAGATACCTGTAATTATTAAACCTACTAATGCAACTAAAGCAGGACCAGACATTAGATCTCCTAAAGCTACTAAAGTAGCCTGATCTGCAACTACTATACCAGCATTCTGTAACCCAATAAAGGCAATAAATAGACCAATACCGGCACTGATACCAGTTTTTAAACCCATTGGAATTGAATTAACTATCATCCTTCGAACCGGTGTTACACTTAATATTATAAAAATTACACCTTCAACAAATACTATTCCTAAAGCAGTCTGCCAGGGTACTTTCATTCCAATTACAACTGAATAAGCAAAAAATGCATTTAAACCCATGCCAGAAGCTAAAGCAAATGGATAGTTAGTCAAGAAAGCCATTGCCAAAGTACCTAAAATAATACCAGCTATTGTAGCAATAAATACACCATTAAAAGGCATTCCTGCAGCTTCTAGAATTGATGGATTTACAAATATAATGTAAGCCATTGTCATAAAGGTAGTAAATCCAGCAATTACTTCAGTTTTTACATCAGTATTATTACTTTTTAGTTTAAAAACACTTTCTAGAACACCTTCATTTTTAACCTCGTTCATTTAATTCCCTCCTTGTTTTTTTCTTGATAAAATGATAACTAAAGGTTTTTATTGTCTATCTAACACCTCCTCTAAAAATTATTTAACTACTCCCAGAGAAACAAACTTATTTTTATCTATATCAAATAAACCTTGATCTGTTATCTTTAAAGAAGGAATTACTGGTAAAGCCATAAATGACAGGGTCATAAATGGACTCTGGATGGTAACTCCCATCGAATATAACTTTTCTTTCATTTTCTTTAACTTTTTTGCTACTTCAGGAATTGAATCTTCTGACATTAGACCAGCAATTTCAAGTGGTAGACAGTCTATTAATTCACCATGTTCAATAACTGCTATTCCACCATTTAACTGTTCAATAATCTTTACTGCCTGGTACATATCTTTTGAATTTAAACCAACAACTATTATATTATGTGAATCATGTCCAATAGAAGTCGCAACTGCACCTCTTCTAAGTCCAAAACCTTTCAGTAGTCCCAATCCAACATTACCTGTTTTTTTATGTCTTTCAACTACTGAAATCTTTGTTAAATTATTTGCTATCAAATCATCAATACTTACTTTATTATTAAAAGTGATCTCCTCTTTTTTAGTTACAATTTGATCTTCAATTAAAGTCATTACTCTATATTTCTTAAAATCAGGCAAATCAAAGTCTTTTGTTTTTAACTTCCCAATATTTACTGACTTATATATTTTTTTTGATTTTCCTTCTTTTATTTTAGGTAAATTCACAATTAAGCTCTCATTTTCTGCTACCAGTTGACCATCTTTAAATACTTTTTCGATATTAAAGTCCTTCAAATTATCTAAAATAACTAAGTCTGCTTTATAGCCAGGTGCAATAGCACCAACCTCTTTTAGATTTAAAGCTTTAGCTGAATTAATGGTTGCAAGCTTAATTGCTCTAAGTGGTGATATTCCATTTTCAATCGCTTTTTTTATCACAAAGTTAATATGTCCATCTTCATAGAGATCTTCGGGATCTCGATCATCGGTTGCAAATAGAAATCTGGATAGGTTACTATTATTTACAGCAGGAAGTAAACTAACTAAATCCCGTGTGACTGATCCTTCTCTAATCATAACATACATACCCTTGGTAACCTTTTCGATTGCCTCCTTGGGATTTGTACATTCATGATCTGCCATAATCTTGCCTAAAAGATATGTATTTAGATCTTTTCCACTTACTCCTGGGGCATGTCCATCAATAAACTTATCTTTGATCATATCTATTTTATCCCAAATATTTTTATCTCCATTGATCACTCCCATAAAGTCCATTACTTCACCTAAACCAAAGATGCCTTTTTCATTTTTTAATTTGACTAATTTTTCTGCAGTTAGTTTAGCCCCAGAAGTTTCATTGGCAGTTGCAGGTACACAGGAGGGAAGCATAAGGTTAAAGTTCCAGGGTAGTTGATTCCCTCTTTTTAAAAAGTATCTTATCCCTTCAACTCCAGCTACATTTGCAATTTCATGTGGATCTGCAAAAACAGTTGTAGTTCCTCTTGGTATAATCCAGGCTGCTAATTCTTCTACCTTTACCATTGCACTCTCAAAGTGTAGATGACCATCTATAAAACCCGGTGCAATAATATTTTCTTCAAAGTCGATTTCTTTAATACCTTGATAATCACCAATCCCAATTATTTTACCTTGAGCAATAGCTATATCTTTATTAAGCAGCCTTTCATTAAAAACATCAACAATCCGTCCGTGTTTTAAAACTAGTTCAGCAGAAATCTCACCCCTAGACATTTTAAGTATTTGATCACTAACCAACTTAATCCCTCCTTTCTTTTTACATTTTTTAATATTTTATTAAATTTTATCTAATTTCAAGTGCACCAAAATTACATCTAGTAATACAGAGACCACAACCTGCACATTTTTTAGGATCAATTTCAACATAGTCCTTTGTATCATTAAAAGAAATTGCATGATAGACACAACTTGTAATACAAAGTCCACAGGTTGTACAGTTTTTTTCAATAACTGTAGGGACCACTGTCTCATAATTAGCTTTATTTTTCACTACCCTTGCAGTTAGTCCTTTAATCTGGTCTAAGTTATCATAACCATTTTGATCTAAAAATTCATTTAACTCTTTATTAATCTTTTGATATACGCTAGGACCATTAACGATTGCTTCTGTACAGACCTGTACAGCTTCAGCCCCAGCCATGAACATCTTAGCAGCTCTTAAACCACTGTTAATACCTCCAACTCCAATGATTGGAATATCCACACTGTTTGCAGCCTGATATACAGCCCTTAAAGCAAGTGGAAAAATTGCTTCTCCTGATAACCAACCATAACCATTTTCACTACCCATTAAGGGCTTAGCAGTCTTTGGATCAATATCTAAGGTAGGTCCAAAAGAGTTAATCAGGACAATCCCATCAGCACCTGCCTTTTCAGCAGCTTTCGCAAACTCAGCTATATCAATCTGAGGACTGAGTTTAACAAATACAGGAATATCTACTTCTTCTTTGGCTGCTTTTATGCTCTCTTTTATTGGAGTTGTATCATCTCCAAGATAGTGAGTAGATAGTTCGAGAGCATCTGCATACTTTTCAACCTTTTTAGCTAATTCTCTAATTTGATCTTTTGTATAGCCTATACCTGCAATTACAGGTAGACCTAACTTTTTAATTTTTGGATACTCTTCTTTTAACCAGTGCTCAGGGGTTAGTTCAGACCAAAGTTCTGTGTTTAAAAAACCACCTTTGACTTTAGCCATATTTGGTCTTGGTACTTTTGCTGCTGTAGTTGAAATAGTTTTGGTTACTATTGCACCTGCACCACCCTTTTTAGCAGCTACTGCTGCCTTATAATCTTTGATTGGAGGGCCTGCAGCTGGCATCACTGGATTTTTTAACTTTAAGCCTGTAAATTCAACTTCTAAATTAGCCATGGTTAACACTTCCTTTTTATTATTTTATCCTCTTATCTGTTTAAAGTTTAAAAGCACTTGATTAAAGATCAACTCTCGATTATCGCCTTTTACCCTATATATA
>JAIPEV010000125.1 GCA_021736965.1 Halanaerobiales bacterium
ATATCTTTGGCAACACTCTTAGGTGTCTTCTCATAATGAGAAAACTGCATTGTATAAGTAGCTCTTCCCTGAGTTTTGGATCTTAAATCAGTTGCATATCCAAACATTTCAGAAAGAGGTACATATGCTTTTACAACCTGTGCATTAGCACGTCTTTCCATTCCATCAATCTTTCCTCTTCTACCATTAAGATCACCAATAACATCACCCATATAATCTTCAGGTACCACAACTTCCACTTCCATTACGGGTTCTAAAATTACTGGTCTAGCTCTTTTGGCTGCTTCTCTAAAAGCCATTGACCCCGCAATTTTAAATGCCATTTCTGATGAGTCAACTTCATGATAACTACCATCTTTTAAAGTAACCTTAATATCAACAACGGGATAACCTGCCTGAATACCATTTTCCATTGCTTCTTCTATTCCATCTTCAACAGATCCAATATAGTCTTTAGGGATTGATCCACCCCTTATTTTATCTTCAAAAACAAAACCTTCACCTTCATCAAATGGTTCCAGATCAATTACAACATGACCATACTGACCGCGTCCACCAGACTGTCTAATAAACTTACCCTCAATATCTTCAACCTGCCTGGTTATAGTTTCTCTGTAAGCAACACGAGGCTTACCGATGTTGGCATCTACTTTAAACTCTCTAAGCAGTCTATCTACAATAATTTCTAAATGAAGTTCACCCATTCCTTTAATAATAGTCTGACCAGTTTCTTCATCAGATCTAACCTGGAAAGTAGGATCTTCTTCTGCCAGTTTTAAAAGTGACTGTGATAGTTTGTCTTGATCAGCTTTACTTTTTGGTTCAATTGCTACTGAAATTACTGGTTCTGGAAATTCCATTGATTCCAATACTATAGGATGATCGGCATCACATAAAGTATCACCAGTACTTGTGTTTTTTAAGCCAACTGCGGCAGCTAAGTCACCGGCATGGACACTTTCTCTCTCTTCCCTATGATTAGCATGCATCTGTAATATTCTACCAATTCTTTCTCTTTTTTCACTTGATGAGTTATAGATATATGATCCAGCATTTAAAACTCCAGAGTAGGCTCGAAAAAATGCCAACTTACCAACATAAGGATCTGTCATGATTTTAAAAGCTAATGCTGAAAATGGTTCATCATCTGCTGCTTTTCGTTTTTCAATTTCACCTGTTTCAGGATTTTCACCTTCAACAGGAGGTACATCAAGTGGAGAAGGCATAAATTCTATTATTGAATCTAACAACATCTGAACACCTTTGTTTTTAAAAGCAGAACCACATAAAACTGGAATTAAGTTAACATTTATAACTGCTTTCCTAATTGCATTTTTTATATCCTGATTAGTAATTTCTTCTTCTTCAATATATTTTAGCATTAATTGATCATCATGTTCAGATAATGTTTCTAATAATTTTTCTCTATACTCTTCAGCTTGTTCTTGATAGTCGTCTGGAATTTCAACTCTATTAAAGTTAACTCCAAGTTCATCTTCATAAAGAATAGCTTCCATACTTATAAGATCGATTACTCCCTTAAATAAATCTTCACTACCAATCGGAATCTGTAGTGGTATTGCATTTGCTCCTAATCTTTCTTTCATCATTTTTACAACTCTAAAAAAGTCAGCTCCCATTCGGTCCATTTTATTAACAAAAGCTATCCGGGGAACCTCATATTTATCAGCTTGTCTCCAAACTGTTTCTGATTGGGGTTCAACTCCTCCGACAGAACAGAATAATGCAATTGCTCCATCTAATACTCTAAGAGATCTCTCTACTTCAACTGTAAAGTCCACATGTCCGGGCGTGTCTATTATATTAATACGATGATCTCGCCACTTAGCAGTAGTAGCTGCAGAAGTAATTGTAATACCTCTTTCCTGTTCTTGTTCCATCCAATCCATTACAGCAGCCCCATCATGTACTTCCCCCATTTTGTGTACTCTTCCAGTATAGTAAAGGATTCGTTCAGTAGTTGTAGTTTTTCCAGCGTCTATATGTGCCATAATTCCTATATTTCTTATTTTTTCTAATGGAAATTGTCGGGCCATCATTCTCCCCCCTTCTTTATTATATCTTTAAAATAATTTAAAATTCATATCTTTATTACCATCCATAATGTGCAAAAGCTCTATTTGCTTCTGCCATTCTGTGTATTTCTTCTTTTTTACGAACGGCTCCGCCTTGATTATTATATGCTTCCATAATTGCATTATTTAATCTTTCTTTCATAGTTCTTTCATTTCTGTTTCTTGCATCATTAATTATCCAACGGATTGCAAGACTTCTTCTTCTATGATCAGATACTTCTACAGGAACCTGATAGTTTGAGCCACCGATACGGCGTGACTTAACTTCAAGTGTGGGCATTACATTACTAAGTGCATCTTGTAATACTGTTACTGGTTCTTCGCCAGTTTGTTCTTGTAGTTGATCCATAGCTTCATATAGTAATGATTCAGCTAAACTCTTTTTACCAGCCATCATAATCTTATTGATAAAACGATTGACCAATACACTATTATATACAGAATCAGGTTTAACTTCTCTTCTTTCAGCTCTATTTTTGCGCACGTAATTCCCCCCTTTAAACATTATTTAATCTATTTATAAACACATGTGATTAACTAGGTCTTTTAACTCCATACTTAGAACGACCCTGTCTTCTTTCATCAACACCTGCTGTATCTAATGTTCCTCTAACAATATGGTATCTAACACCCGGTAAATCTTTTACACGACCACCTCTAACTAATACTACAGAGTGTTCCTGTAAGTTATGACCTTCTCCAGGTATATAACAAGTTACTTCTTTGCCGTTTGTCAAACGAACACGAGCCACTTTTCTTAATGCTGAGTTTGGTTTTTTAGGTGTTGCTGTATAAACTCTTGTACATACTCCTCTTTTTTGGGGTGAACCCTCTAATGCAGGAGCATTTTTCTTCTTTTTAGTCTTTTTACGTCCTTTACGGATAAGTTGGTTGATTGTTGGCACAAAACCCACCTCCTTCCAATAATTTCAGTTAGACAGCAGAGAACCTCAACATTAAATTTAATGCTGGTTCTCTGCTATGAATTCTTATTTAAAAAATTTATAAATAATTAAGGCTTCAAGCCTTTTAACTGCACACACTAGTGTATTTTAACACCTTTGGTCTTTGTTGTCAATACTAAATTTTTAATTAATTAGTTATTGTCTAAACCTTCTAAAATGCCAGTAACATCAGTGACATTTTCACCTACTTTTCTTCCTTTTCTATATTGACGCATTCCAGTTCCAGCTGGAATTAACTGTCCTATAATAACATTTTCTTTTAAACCTCTTAAGTTATCTACTTTTCCTTCTAGAGAAGCTTCTGTTAAAACTCGAGTTGTTTCCTGGAATGAAGCTGCAGAAAGAAAACTCTCTGTAGCTAAAGAAGCTTTGGTTATCCCTAGGATTTGAGGTTCTACCTTAGCAGGTTTTCCATTATTTTTTGTTGCTTCTTCGTTTAATTTCTTTAAATTGTGTTTAGTCACTAGACTACCTACTAACAGGTCTGTATCACCAGTTTCTTTAACCTTAACCCTTTTCATCATCTGTCTAATAATAACTTCAATATGTTTGTCATTTATTTCTACACCTTGAGACCTATATACATTTTGTACTTCTTCAAGTAGATAATTTTGAACAGCTGCTTCTCCTCTTACTCTAAGAAGTACACTTGGATCAAGAGGACCTTCTGTTAATTTATCACCTGGTTTTACGTAGTCACCTTCTTTTACAATTAATTTTGACCCATAAGGTATCTTATATGTCTTTTTCTTGCCATCTTCACTTGTTATTACTATTCTTTTGGAGCTACGTTTTTGGGTGATCTTAACATTTCCCTCTTTTTCAGTCATTATTGCATGTCCCTTTGGAGTACGACCTTCAAAGAGTTCTTCTACCCTTGGTAAACCCTGGGTAATATCATCACCAGCAACTCCTCCAGTGTGGAAAGTACGCATAGTTAGCTGAGTACCTGGTTCACCAATAGATTGGGCTGCAACAATTCCTATTGCTTCTCCAATATTTACCTGAGCTGAGCTAGCAAGATTTCGCCCATAACATTTTGTACAAACTCCATGTTCGGATTCACAGGTAATAACAGAACGTATTTTTACTTTTTCTATATTTGCATCTACAATCTTATCTATTATATCATGTTTTATTATTTGATCTCTTTTAACTATAATTTCATCTGTTTTAGGATCTAGTAAATCTTCAGCTGCGCGTCGTCCAAATATTCTTTCTCTAAGTGTTTCTACTGCTTGTTCGCCTTTTCCACCTATTGATTCTACATATAAACCATGTTCTGTACCACAGTCCTCTTCATTTACAATTACATCCTGTGATACATCAACAAGCCTTCTGGTTAAGTATCCAGAGTCAGCAGTTCTTAAGGCTGTATCAGCCAATCCTTTTCTTGCACCGTGGGTTGATAAGAAGAACTCTAACACATTTAATCCTTCTCTAAAGCTTGATCTAATTGGTAGATCAATAATTCTGCCTGAAGGATCAGCCATTAGACCTCTCATTCCTGCAAGTTGAGAAATCTGTGATGTATTACCACGAGCACCAGAAGTAGCCATAATGTAAATATTATTATCTTCATCAAGATGATCTAAAAGAGCGTCTGTCACTGAATCTTTAGCATTATTCCAGATATCTACAACTCTGTGATATCTTTCTTCTTCAGTAATTGCCCCTCTATTGAAATGTTCTTCTATTTGATCAACCTTTTGATCAGCTTCTTTTAATATATTATATTTTTCTTCCGGTATAGCAGCATCTGTTACAGCAATACTTATACCAGAACGAGTTGCATAATCATAACCAAGTTCTTTAATATTATCTAAAGCTTTAGCAGTTTCTTGCTCACCAAACTTATCATATAGTACAGAAATTAAATTGCCCAGTTCTCCTTTTCCATATCGTTCATTTATATATTTCATATCTTCAGGTAAAGCCTCATTAAAGATAAGTCTACCAACTGAAGTATCTATTATATCTCCATTAATTCTAATTTTGACTTTAGCTTGCAAATAAATCTTATCAGTATCATAGGCTTTTATTGCCTCGGAAGGATTAGAAAAAATCTTTCCTTCACCTTTAATTCCCTTTTTAATAGTTGTTAAATAATATATACCTAATACCATATCCTGTGTAGGAACAGTAATTGGACTACCATCAGCAGGAGTTAATAGATTAGTTGTTGATAACATTAATGTTCTTGCTTCAGTTTTCGCCTCTTCAGATAAAGGTAGATGGACAGCCATCTGATCTCCATCAAAGTCAGCATTATATGGTGGACATACTAAGGGATGTAACTTAATTGCTTTTCCTTCAATTAAAACTGGTTCAAAAGCCTGGATTCCTAATCTGTGTAATGTTGGTGCTCGGTTTAATAAAACAGGATGCCCTTTTATGGCCTCTTCTAATATCTCCCAGACCCTATCATCAGCTTTTTCTACCATCTTTTTAGCATTTTTTATATTATGAGCATATTCCTTATCTACCAAGCCTTTCATCACAAAAGGTTTAAATAGTTCTAATGCCATCTTTTTAGGTAAACCACATTGATCCATGCTTAATTCAGGACCTACAACAATAACAGATCTACCTGAATAATCAACACGTTTTCCTAATAAATTTTGGCGAAAACGT
>JAIPEV010000126.1 GCA_021736965.1 Halanaerobiales bacterium
TTTATTTCTTAATATTTGAATATTTAAATATATTTTAACATATGTCTTTAAAAGTATCAATTAAAACCGATTATCAAAAAGTTAATTGAATTATAAGATGTTCTGTAATATAATTGATTTAAATTAAAGATAAATATGGGAGGAAAAGTGTATGCCTGAAAATAATAAGGATTATAAAGCAAAAAATGCTTGGTTAGAGATGGAAGATATTGAGAAAGATCAGATATTTAATTTCAATAAAGAATATGGGAATTTTTTAGAAAGTAATAAAACTGAAAGAGAGATTACAAAAGGGTCAATAGATCTTTTAAAGGAAGAAGGATTTAAACCAATTAAGCAGTTTGAGTCATTAAAAGAAGGAGATAAAGTTTTTGCTGTAAATAAAGGTAGACAATTAGTTGCAGCAGTAGTTGGTAAAAAGGATCTTAAAGAAGGGTTAAAGATAGTTGCAGCTCATATGGATTCGCCGAGGATTGATTTAAAACCAAATCCTTTATTTGAAGATGGAGAGTTAGCTTATTTAGGGACTCATTACTATGGTGGGATCAAGAAGTTTCAATGGGTAACAATACCTTTAGCTTTACATGGAGTTGTTATAAAAGAAGATGGAAGTAAGATTGAGATTAAAATAGGAGATAAAAAAGGAGATCCTGTTTTTTATATAAGTGATATTTTACCTCATCTAGGTAAAAAACAAAGAGAAAAAAAGATGAATGAAGGAATCAATGCTCAACATCTTAATTTAGTCATAGGTAGTATTCCAACAAAAGATCAAAATCAAGAAGATGATAAGGTTAAATATGCAGTTTTAAACTATCTTGAAGAAGAGTATAATATATCAGGTGAAGACTTTGTTAGTGCAGATCTTCAAATTGTGCCTGCAGATGGTGTAAGAGATGTTGGCTTTGATAGAGCATTATTAGGTGGTTATGGTCATGATGATAGAGTTTGTAGTTATACCGGATTAAGAGCACTTTTAGATATCAATCAACCGGAATATACAGCAGTAACAGTTTTGGTTGATAAAGAAGAAATAGGAAGTATGGGAGCAACAGGAATGCAGTCAAGGTTTTTTGAAAACTTTGTTGCTGAAATGACAGATAAATACTATGATCAATACAGTGAACTTGACTTAAGAAAGATTTTAGAAAATTCGAGCTCACTTTCTGGTGATGTTAATGCAGCCTATGATCCTAATTTTTCTGAAGTCTTTGATAAAAGAAATACTGCCTATATTAACAAGGGTATAGTATTAACTAAGTATACGGGAGCAAGAGGTAAAGCCGGTTCATCAGAAGCATCAGCAGAGTTTATCGGTAAAGTAAGATCTTTACTAAACAAAGCAGGTGTGATCTGGCAAGTCGCAGAGATAGGAAAGGTAGATGAAGGTGGTGGAGGAACAATAGCTCAGTTTCTTGCTAACTACAATATGGATGTGTTAGATGCAGGACCAGCAGTACTGGCTATGCATTCACCTTTTGAAGTTGTAGGTAAGATTGATGTTTACAACACCTATTTAGCTTATCTTACATTTTTAGAAAAATAATTAAAAGAAAAAGGGGAGGTTATCCTCCCCTCTTATTTTCAGGAGGATTATTATGATAGATTATAAGTTTAATACCAGAAAAATCATCATATATGCATTAATAATTTTAGTTGTAATCATCGGTTATTATTATAATAATTTCAAATCAATTGATAACTTTATCTATGATACATATCAAAGAATAGAATATATTTTTAATATTGGAGACAATGAAAGTGCAGTTACAGTTCTTGAAATTAATGAACTTAGTTTAGATAAATTAGGTAACTGGCCACTAGATCGGAACTACTATGTGGAGGCTATTAAAAAATTAAACCAGGAAAATGTCAATATAATTACTTTCGATATTCTTTTTGCAGATAGTAAGGATATCCAGACTGACAGTTTATTACTTGATATATTAAGAGAAAATAATAATATAGTTATGCCTGTAATCATGGATCTTAAGATGACAAGAGGTATAGGTGATCAATCAATTACTGTTGATCAAATAGAAGCACCACTACCTTCTTTTAAAAATCTGGTAAAATTAGGTCATATTAATCTAATACCTGATAAAGATGGTATAATTCGCAAACTACCTCCCTTGCTTATTAAAGAAAACGAATCATATCTTCCAATTTCCAGACAGAGCTCTGAACTTGCTTTAGGTGAAGAAATTAATATTACTCAAGGTGATTATTTAATAAACTATCAGGGCCCATCAAATACAATACCCAAAATTTCTTTACGCGATTTTTTGAATGACAACTATGATAAAAATTTAATTGATGATAAAATAGTAATAATGGGAGTTACAGCTTCTGGCTTAGGCGATCAGTTTATGACTTCCTTTTCTCGTTATGGTTATACAAATGGTGTTGAACTTCATGCTCAGTTAATAAATAATTATTACAATCAGAACTTTATTAAAGTAAATGATGTTATAAACATTATTTTTATTGCATTTTTAGGATTAGCATTTATATTTTACTTATTTGAGAAATTTAATCCTTTTAAATCTTTAATAATGTTGATATCCTTATATCTTTTAATTATTTCTTTAAACTTTTATCTTACAATTAAATATCATTTTTTCACAGAGATTTCAGTTTTCTTAGTTGGGATGACTGTTATTTATATTGTTAGTGTAATTTCATGGTATTGGTTGAGTAGAAAACAAAAAAGACAGTTAGAGACAAAATTAAAACCATACTTTTCTTCCTATCTTTTAAAGAAAATAGTTGAAAATCCAGATATCTTAAAAAATGAGGGAGAAAAGACATTAGCAACAGTTATGTTTTTTGATTTTAGAAACTTCACAAAGTTTTCAGAACAAAATTCTCCAGAAAAAGTTATTAAAGACTTAAATCATTCTTATAATGATCTATCAAAAATTATTTTCAAGTATGATGGTGTAATTGATAAATTTTTAGGTGATGGGATTTTAGCCTATTGGACTAAGAGTTTAGATCAAAAAAATCATAGAAATAGAGCAGTTAAGACTAGTATTGAAATTATGAACTACTTTAAAAATAAAAATATGGAAATCAAACCGTCTATTGCTTTAAACACAGGTCGGGTAATTTTAGGTGATCTTGGTTCTAAAGATAGGATGGACTTTACAATCATGGGTGATACTGTAAATAGGACTTCTAAGTTAGCTGATATTACTTTACCATATGAATTACAGGTTGGTGAGAATACATTTTATGGTCTATCAGACATATACAAAGAGCTAAAATGGAAGTATAAAGAGATTGAGCTTAAAGGGATTGAAGAATCTTTTGTTGTATATAGTCTTAAGAATTTTGATGATTTTAAAAAGGGGGAATAAAGATGATTAAATCCACAACTTATATTACTGTAGTACTCCTTCTTTTTATATTGGTTTTTTCCACAGTAGCTCAAGATTTTGAACCTGAAATAAAGATTAACAAGATAAATGGTACTGCCTATAAGAAGGTTGAAAAGAGTATATTTAATATCTTTGAACTAGCTATCTGGAGAAGAATAAACGAAGATACAATTTTAGTATATGGAGATCAAATAAGAACTGATCCCAATAGTTCAATTCAGATATTAATTGGTGATAATATAGAAATTAAATTAGAAGAAGAAAGTCAAATAGAATTAATTTTTGATAAGGATAAGTATTATGGCAAGGTTAAATTATATAAAGGTAGTATTTGGTCTAATATAAAAACCGGGATAGATGAACTAATAAACTATGAAGTAATAACACCTTCTGCAGTTGCTGGAGTAAGGGGAACGAAATTTTTAGTTGAATACAGATTTGAAAGGACAGATCTTTTTGTCGAAGAAGGCGAGGTTTGGCTAACAGAGCGAACAACTGATAAACAAGTTAAGTTTAATGAAGGTGAAATTGGTATAGTGCAGGCAAATCAGATAAATAAGTATGTAAGAGATCAAGTTAAAGAAAAGATTTCCATAGATCAAAAAAATCTACCTGAAGAAGTATTTGATGATAACAAACAAGATGAAAAAGTTGATAACGATCAAAAAAAGCCTGATGATAACAAAGATATAGATGATAATCAAGATCAAGATGATGATCAAGATGTAATAAACGAGGATGATGAGGATGACTATGAAGATAATGAGAGCCAAAATGAATCTAATAATGAAAAGGACTTAGATAATAATGATAAATCAAATAAAAATGACCAAGAGTAATAACAGTTAAAGAGATTTTGAAATGATATATTTTTTAAGGGTGAAAATAAATGATCAACTTAAAAAAATATGATTTGTTTTCGAATTTAAATAAAGAGCAAGAAAAGTATATAAATTCTTTTTTGAATAAAAAAACATATCGAGCAGATACTAATATATTTATTGAGGGTGATCATTCTGATGGTATATATCTTATAGAAGATGGTGAAGTTGTAATATATCGTGTTACAGAAAAAGGTAGTGAGAAAATATTTAAGATCATGAAAAAAGGAGAGATCTTTGGTGAGATGGGTGTCATTGACCAGAAACCAAGATCAGCATCAGCTCGGAGTAGGAAAGACTGCACCTTATTAAAGATTAACAATCAAGGCTACTTAAAGATTTTAAGTAATAATAATATTGCTATAAATCTGATTAAGATATTTACAAAAAGACTCAGGAAAGCTGATCAAGAAATTCAAATGTTGTCTTTCTCAAAAACAAAAGTCAGAATAAAGAACCTATTAACAAAACTTGCTAATCAAAATAATGGCAAGTTAGTATATGAAAATAATTTAACACACCAAGAGATTGCAGGAATTGTTGGTAGTACACGTGAAACTGTGACAAGACTCCTTAATGAGTTAAAAAAAGAAGGATACTTTATTAAAAAGAATAATAAAATAATCTTAAAAAAAATAAATTGTGACAATCATTACATCTAATTAGGGTATATAATGTAATAATAAGACCATAAGGAGGTGTTATAGATGCTAAAAAGTAAAAATTTAACTATTTTAAGCTTGGTAATAGCATTTATTATGATTTTTTCTTTGGTCAGTTTAGCTGAGGATCATGATTCAGTAAATATAGATCAACAAATACAGACTATGGTTAAAGGCTATCAGGATCTCACAACTGATCAAAAAGAAGAATTAATTAATACAATTACAGAAATGATAGATAATGAAGAAATTAAAGTTGGAGATTTAAAAAGTTTTATTGAATTGGAGTTGCCAAATGGTCAAGAACTGAAAGAATTGATTCAAGCGATGAGAGAACATATAAAACAAAATCTTAATACAGAGAGATTTAGAGAAACCCTACAAGAAATGCTACAAGAAAAAAATCAAAATAATAATCAGGAACAGATAAGAGAGAGAGTTCATGAGTTGATTAGTGATTTTCTTGATAAAGATATCGATAACGAAGATGATGATGACGATCAAGATGAGGATGAAGATCAAGATAATAACGACAATCAAGACGATGACGAAGATCAAGATGATAACGACGATCAAGATGATGACGAAGATCAAGACGATGATTATAGATCAGATCATAGTAATAACGATAACCACGATAACGATAACCAGGAAAATAATCAACAACAAGGTGAAAATAACTAAAATTACAGAATTTAAAAAATAATATAGTAATTCATAATAAATATTTTTTGAGCCCTTTTTAAGGGCT
>JAIPEV010000127.1 GCA_021736965.1 Halanaerobiales bacterium
TTTATCAATTTCTGCACCAATATTTTCAGCATGGATAATTCCTTCTGGGAATAGTTTTGTGTGCAGTAACTGTCTACTTTCGGGATCTGAGAATACTTCATCTAATGGTTTTCCTAAGTGTTTTTCTGCTTCTTCTGCTAAGTCAGGTCTTAACTTTTTACATACAGTATTCATAGGATGGTCAGCAGAACCACAGTCAACACCAATCCATTTAAGTTTCTTTTTCATTGCCCAATGAGCAAATTCCATATTTGGTCCTGGGTGTTTCATAAAGTATCTTTCTTCATCTGCTTCTGGTTGATCCCAGCCATACTTATGATAACCAGTATTTATAATTAAGATATCGTTTTCTTTAACTTCTACTCTTTCTTCAATCATTTCAGAAGTATATAAATCATAATCTCCTACTGCATCACTTAGATCAACAATAACACCTTCGCCAAATAAATCTTCTAAAGGTATACTAGCCATATCTCTACCAGCTGTCCAGAAGTGTCTTTCACCATCTAGATGAGTACCAATGTGATTACTAGTCTTAATAATCTGTCCATTTACTCTTTCTGTTGAAAGTCTTTTGAAATACTTCATTTCCAAAGGTTCATATGTTGGCCATGGTGGAGTAGAAACTCCTATTCTTTGAGTTAAATCATATAATTTCATCTAAATCTCTCCTTTTTTTATTTAGTATATTTTTGGGCAAATGCCCTTATTGCCTTTTTGAAACATTCTTCTGGAGGGTCAACTAAACCTGCACCTATCTGACCAATTCCAGGTTCTTTATGAGCTATACCAGTATTAATTGCTGGTAATATTTGAGTCTCAATAATCTTTGTTAAGTCTATTCCTGTAGGAGTACCTCTAAAGTTAAGTGGTGGAATAGTGAAGTTTTCATTTTCTGCTATAGTTATTTCATACATATCTTTAGTAAATCTTATTGAATCAGCCACAGTACCTCCAACAAATCCTACAATTGCTGGAGCAGCAGCCATTGCAAATCCACCAACAGCAGCGGTTTCAGAAATTGTACTATCTCCTAAGTCTAAACAAGCATCTTCTTCAGTATATCCTGGAAAGTACAAACCATCAACCTTTTGTGCATCTCCTACAAACCATTTATCTCCAAGTCCACTTATTCTTATACCAAAATGAACACCATTACGTGCCATCGCAGTTAATACAGTAGAATATTCAACTCCAGAAGCAGCATCCATTGTTGCTTTAGAAGCTGGCATCGATAAGTTTAAATAGAAATGTTCATTTCCACCCATGAACTTAATTATTTCTTTAATATCTTTATTTGAATAGTCTGTTTCTAATAAATAGGGTGTTATCTCTCTAATGAACAAAGATGTAGCTGCTTTGTTTCTATTGTGTACTTCATCACCCATATGAAGTGCTTGAGATGTAATATTTTTTAAGTTGATTCCACCATCAGTTTTTCTTAAAGCAGCACCTAGAGCTGGTCCTAATACTTTTTCCATCCATTTTAATCTTTCAATAACTTCTGGACCGTTTGCACCAAATCTAAGGACTTTTCCTAAACCTTCATTAAGGGTTGTAAATGCCTTATTTCCATAAGTTTTGTTTTCAACGACCCATACTGGCATAGAAGGTGAAACAATACCAGTCATTGGTCCTACGGCATTATGATGATGAGCTGGATCAAAAGTAACTTCACCAACATCTAACATCTTTCTTGCAGATTCTTCGTCTTCTGCCCATCCTTCGTAAATACAGGCACCTATTGCAGCACCTTGCATTGGACCAGACATATCTTCCCATTTTTCTGGAGGTGCAGCATGTAATATCATTTTACCTTCGAAATTAGGAAGTGCATCTTTAGCAGTTTGCACGTCGACTAAAACTGGTTCACTTTTTTGAATTCTTTTAACTGCTTCTTTATTTGCTTTTTCTATTTTATCACTAATTCTATCAATTTTATCTAGTAGTTTGATCATTTCTTTGTCTCCACCTGCTGGTGGTTTATAATCAACTTGAATTGCATTAAATCCTTCATTTTTAAGATTTTCTGCAAAAGATTCTAGACCAATATTAATTACATTTAATTCTTCTTTGAATAAATCTTCTAATTTTTTAGTCATGATTTCTCTCCCCCCTTAATTTAGATCACTCAATATTTTACTTACTACGCGCACAGCCTGTACATTTGTGGGGAGTACTTTAGCTCCAACCTGACGTAGTTTTTCTTCCTGTGCTTGAAGATTTTGAGGATCTTTCTCTGTACCACATACAGATGCAATTACAGATAAATAACCTCCACGAGTTTTAACTGTTTCTTTAGCTTCTTTAATAGCTTTAGCAACTTCTCCAGCTGGGTCCATGTGAGAACCATATCCTAATACTACATCGAGAAGTACTACTGCAATTTTTTTATCTTCAGCTTCTTGAACCATTCTTTCATTTCTTAATGATGGTTCAATCATTGGGTGAGGTTTACCTTTAGTAAATTCATCTTCACCAAGATCTATTACAGTGTTTTTAATACTTTTTAAATCTTCTTTTAAAGCTAATTCATCTTTAAGTGGAGCATTTGAGTACATTTCTCCAAATTCTTCAGTTAAAAGAATAACAGCTTCACTACAAAGAGTTCCACCTGTATATAAACCTCTTAAATATTTTTGATCTTTACTCATTTTTGATGTTTCTTCTTTAGCAATTTCAGCAACTTCTTCTTCAGTTAATCCAGCAGAATTTACTTCACCTTCACCTTTAATGAAAGCAGCAGCCTTTAATGCAGCATCTTCTAAAGTATCTGCCCAAATAGCGTCAGTTCCTTCTACAACAGAAGGATCTCCTCCTAGGAAGTTAACTATAACTGGTTTATCTATTTTTTTAACTTCTTCCATAATTTTTTTGCTTACTTCTTCTGCTGGTGGTTTTGAAACTAGTACAATAATTTCTGTATTTTCGTCTTTAGCTAAAGCTTTCATATCTTTTATCATTTCAATTCCTTTAACTTTAGATTTCAAATCGCGTCCACCAGTACCGATTACCTGAGTTAGTCCTACTCCCTGTCTGTCTACAAGACTTGAAACAGCCTGTGCACCAGTACCGGAAGCAGCAACAATTCCTACAGGACCTCTACTTACAACATTTGCAAAAGCTAAAGGTGCACCATTAACTATAGCAGTACCACAATCAGGCCCCATCAATAATAGGTCTTTTTCTACTGCTAATTCTTTTAGTGCAATTTCGTCTTCTACAGATACATTATCGCTAAACAGCATAACATGTAGTCCACGATTTAAAGCCTTTCTTGCTTCACGGGCTGCATATTCACCAGGTACTGAAATTATTACTAAGTTTGAATCTGGTTGAGCATTTATAGCTCCATCTAATGAACCAGGATTGTATTCTTGTTCTTGATCAGAAGTAGATTTTTTCTCAGCTAACATCTTGTTAGTATCTTCAATTGCTTTATCTAATATTTCTTCTTCTCCATCAATTACTATTATTAGATCATTAGCTTTTGCAGCCTCTGCTTCTGGTACTAATAAGTCAGCTGATTTTAATATCTCTTTGTTAGAATCAGTACCCATTATTATAGTAGCTTCTCTGACACCATCAAGTGCTTTAACATCTTTAGATATAGACATTAATGTAACAGAGTCAAAATAGGTACCTTCTTTAACTAAAGCTTTCTTAGCCATATTAACAACTCCTTTTTAAAAAATCCCCACCCCAAATTATATTAATAATTTAAAGTGGGGATCTATATTACCCTTTTCCATATTTATTTTCTATTATCTTTAATTAAATGTTAACTCCATCTGGCATAACTAACTTATCATTTTTTTTCAGTAATTCATCTTCAACATCAAATGAAAGCTCATTTCCTACCATTTGTCCTACATAATCTTTAACTGCAGCATTCCAGTACTGTTGATCAACATAAAATACTCTTGCTCCTCCGAGTTCATGTTGGTATTCTGGGAATGGATATGAAGGTTGTGCCATACCAATACCCCAACGTTTTAGTCCATTATAGCTTTCGAATGTAGACCATACTTCATTATTTTTTTGTTCTTCTAAAGCATAAACTAGTTTTCTATAATAAAGTGTAGCACCAATTCTTAATCCTCTTTTGAAAGCCATTGTGTGTAAACTAATATTTACATCTTTATCTCTAACACGGCCATTAGCAAAACCAACAACCTCACCATCAATTGCTCCTACAAATAAATACGGATCTTTTAGACGATTTCTTAAATATCCTAATAGCTCAGCATAAACTCTTGCACCTACGATATCATAAAAGTCTTTTGAACCCTTTTCCATAAAGTTTTTTACATAGTCTAACAACATAGGAATTTCTTCTTTTTTAACCTCTCTAATCAGCATAGTTGAGCCATCTTTTAATTCGATTTTACATGGTTTAGGTGTTGCCATATCAAGTTGTGGAGCACTTAAAAATGGCTCTAATTCCTCTACCTTAAACGTAATTTCATTTTGTGATACTTCAACTGGACTCTCTTTAAACATTATTAATTCCTCCTCATAATTTTTATTTTACATTTTTTTTAATTTAAATTAATCTAATTCAGTCATACAGACAACTACAATTTTTTTGGTTCCTTTATCACCCCTCTCGGCATGATCAAAATATTTATAGTCTCCATATTTTTTAGCACTATTTAACAAGTTTCGTGATATATACTGTTAATACCTTTGTGAAAACTAATAAATATCTAACACATAATTTGTAATTATATTAAGCGAAAATTGAGATCATTACACCTGCTGCAACCGCTGAACCTATTACGCCCGCTACATTAGGACCCATCGCATGCATTAATAAATAGTTAGAAGGGTCTGCCTTCTGACCTTCTTTTTGAACAACCCTAGCTGCCATTGGAACTGCAGATACTCCCGCTGCACCAATCATCGGATTAATTTCTCCACCAGATAATCTGTGCATCAACTTACCTAATAAAACTCCTGTCATCGTACCAATCGCAAATGCTACAACACCTAATAAAAGTATTTGTAGGGTTTTTACCTGTAAGAACTTACCAGCCGATGCACTCGCTCCTACAGAGACTCCAAGTAAAATAGTAACAATATTTATTAAAGAATTTTGAGCAGTATCACTAAGACGATCGACTACACCACTTTCTTTAAATAGATTACCTAACATTAGCATACCAATTAAAGGTGCTGCTGGTGGTAAGAACAATAACACAACTATTGTTACTAAAATTGGAAAAAGTATTTTTTCAGTTTTTGAAACAGGTCTTAATTGTTTCATTTTAACTTTTCTTTCTTCTTTTGTAGTAAAAGCTCTAATAATTGGTGGCTGAATAACAGGTACTAATGCCATATATGAATAAGCAGCAACGGCTATTGCCCCCAAATATTCAGGTGCTAGTCTTGATGCAAGATAAATTGCTGTCGGACCATCTGCACCTCCTATAATTCCGATTGGAGCAGCCTGTTGTCCTGTAAAACCTAATAATATTGCTCCTAAAAATGTAATAAAGATACCAAACTGAGCTGCTGCTCCTAATAAAAGACTTTTAGGATTAGCTATTAATGGAGCAAAATCTGTCATTGCACCGATACCTAAAAAGATCAATGGAGGAAATATTCCTAATGAATCTCCCTTATAAAAATATCTTAAAAGACCAGCTGGTTGCCCATTTGCTGC
>JAIPEV010000128.1 GCA_021736965.1 Halanaerobiales bacterium
AGCTGGATGCGAAGTGCCAGCTTCTACACCTAAAGAAAATATGTATGCTGTAAATCAACCTCTCTAAGAAAAATATCTATATATTTTAAGATTAATTTAAAACATACTATAATAAGTAACTATAATTTTTAAAAAATCATTTTAAAAAACAAGATTGAAAGCTAATAAAAAAATAGTCAAAATAATATTTATGATTGTTTATTCATTTTTAAAGATATCTTTTAACTCTTTGATCAAAAGGATTTTACAGATGTTTATTGAAGTAAAAAATGGATAGATTCTTAATAGAGACAAATATTAAGTGGGTGTTTATTTATATGTTTAATATTAAAAAAATGTTCAAAGTTATATTATTATTTAGTATAATAGTTACATTATTTAGTTTCTGTGTAAATGCTAATGAAAGGTTAAAAATAGCTTTTATACCAAAATCTTTGGATAATCCTATATTTTTAGATACTTTTGAAGCAGCTCAAAAGACAGCTGACAGGTTAGATGTTATTTTAGAGTGGGTTGCTCCATTTGAAACAAGTACTAAAGGGCAAGTAAAGATAATAAATAATTTAATCAAACAAAATGTCGATGGCATTATAATAAGTGCTAATAACTCAGAATCATTAAAAACTGTAATAAATGAGGCATTTGATAAAGGTATTCCAGTAGTGACATTTGATTCAGATAGTTATAATAGTGAGCGGTTAACTTATGTTGGTACAGATAACTATTTAGTTGGTAGTGAAATGGGAAACTCATTATTAAATATATTAAAAGAGCAAGGTAAGATAAAGAATCAACAGGAGATAATGATTTTATCTGGTGTTAAGGGTGCATCCAATCTAAAAAATAGAATAGAAGGTTTTATAAACTCTATCAATGAAAATATAAAAGTTAAAGAGGTTGATATTGTTTATTGTGACGATAATATCCAATTAGCAATAGAACTTGTAGAAGAATATCTTAAAAACAATATGTCTACAGATATTGTATTTTTTGCGGGAGGATGGCCCTTTTATGCCCCAGCAGATGCAATGCCCAACTTTAAAAAGTGGGCTGATCAAGGTGGCATAGCTGTGGGTATCGATATATTTTATTCTGCCCTAATTTTACAAAAGGAAGGATTAATAGACTATCTAATTGGGCAAGATTTTAAAAATATGGGAATAAAAAGCCTTGAAATAATTGTAGACTTTATTAAAGACAAAAAGGAACCAAAGGAGTTTATTGATACAGGATATACGATTTCTAATAAAGATAATATCGATCATTTACTAAAGATCTATAAGCCGTGGGAAGTAAGATAATATGGGGTGTCTTAATGTTACCTAATTTATTAGAAAAATTACAATTTAATACCTTAAGAACTAAAATTATATTTGCCTTCATAATTGTTGGCTTGATACCATTTTTAATTTTTGCTACTTTTTCTTATCATACTTATTCTGAAGCTTTTTACAGTAAAATTACTACCTATTCTGAAGAAGTTGTTAATAGTGTAGTAATACAAACAGATAACTATCTATTAGATATTATCGAACTTTTTGAAATGAAAGATGATTACTACATTAACCAGGGGATTAAATTAATTCAAGCCAATGAATATCAAAAAAATAGAAAGTATATATTTAGACTATGGGAAGAGTTTAATAAAATAATTAGATTAAAACAGGGATTAAATGAATTTTCAATTAGATTTAATAATGGTCAAATACTGAGTAATTTTGGGCTATATTATTCGGCCGAAAGAGATAATAGTTATTATCAAGATATAAACTTTAATAACCAAGGTTATTTCATCAGTACTCCTCACTATAATAAATATGAAGAAGCTGTTATTTCTATTGTTAAACCTTTTAATACAGAAAAGATAAAAAGAGTTTTTTTAAGTATCCATTTTAATATTGAAATACTAAAAAGATTAACAAATTTAAGATTAGGACAGCAAGGCTATATTTTTATTATAAACAAAAATGGAAAAGTAATATATCATCCTGAAGAGGAAAATATAGGTCAAAAGGCAAAGTTACTAAATGAATACATTCTTAAAAACAATGAAGGTAGTACAGTTATTGAATCAAATCAAAAAGAATATGTATTAACCTTTTCCAGTTCAGAACTAACGGATTGGAAAATAATTAGTGTTGCAGATACTACTCAGTTTATTGCTCAATTAAATGAACTAAAAAAACTAACTATAATCGGTATAATTTCTATTTTAATAGCCTTAACTATAATGATTTTTTATTTATCTTTTTATTTAACAAGACCTTTAAAGAGATTAGAAAGAGTAACAGAAAAAGCAGTACATAATAATTTTAATGTAGACATACAAATAAAGGGTAAAGATGAAATTGCAAAATTAGGAAAAAGTATTAATAAGATGATGAGTAGAATAAGAAACTTAGTTAAGACAAATATAAAAGAACAAAAACATATTAGAGAGTTGGAAGTTAAAAGCCTTTATGAACAGATTAAACCTCATTTTATTTATAATACACTTGATATGATAATAGGGCAGTTAGAAGAGAACAATAATATTGAACGAGCTTCTTATTTAATAGAATCACTAGGTAAATTTTTTAGATTAAGTTTTGCAAAAGGTAAAGAAATGGTACTAATAAAAAAAGAGTTAGACCATATTAGAAGTTACTTAGATATTCAAAAATTCCGGTTTATGGATAAGTTTGATTACTTAATTTCTATAGAAGATCCAGAAATTAAAAGTTATTTTATACCGAAACTATTGTTACAACCACTTATAGAAAATTCTATCTATCATGGAGTATTAAACAGGGATGATGATGGACTGATTATTATTAAAGGCTATAAAAGAAAGGATTATATTATTTTTAAAATAATAAACAATGGACCAGGTATCAATCAAAACAAAAGGGAGGAAATATCAAATATTCTAAAA
Source organism: Halanaerobiales bacterium (assembly GCA_021736965.1). Taxonomy (GTDB): domain Bacteria; phylum Bacillota; class Halanaerobiia; order Halanaerobiales; family M55B127; genus M55B127. The sequence goes on from JAIPEV010000128.1 coordinate 2,915, forward strand.
GATGATATTAAAAAGTACAATAGTGAAAAAAACTATGGGATATATAATGTAAATAAGAGAATTAAATATAAGTTTGGAGAAAAATATGGATTATATCTTGAAGAAAGTACAAACAATAAGACAGTATTTAGGATTGAAATAGGGATTATTGAGGTGAATGAAGAAAATGATTAAAGTTTTATTAGTAGAAGATGAACGACTATTATTAAAAAAAATGAGAGATAATATCGAATGGAGGAAGTATAATTATAAAGTATTGACGGCAAATAATGGATTAAAAGGATATGAATTGGCCAAAAAATATAATCCAGAGATTTTAGTAACTGATATTAAAATGCCTGACATAACTGGAATTGAATTGATTAAAAAAGTAAATGGTTTAGATTATAGTTTCATTCCAATAATAATATCTGGTTATGCAGAATTTGAATATGCTAGAGAGTCTATTCATCTAAATGTTGAGGAGTATATATTAAAACCATTTCAATCATTTAGACTTTTAGAAGTAGTAAAAAGAGCTCGGGCAAAAATAGAAAAGAAAAAGTTAAAAAAAGATGAAATTAAACAGCTAAAACGAAAAATTAATTCTAATTATAAAAAAAAGGATGATATATTTTTAGATGATTTTTATGATCAGAATAGTAATTTAAAAGATATTTATGATGAGCATAATTTTATCTTATTGTATGAAGATATATTTAAAACGGTAAAAACTGGGATGGAAGATGAGATTATTAGCAAAGTTGAAGAAATATTTAAAGGTTTCAAAAAAAAAGAATTAGAACTTAATAATATAATAATTATAGTTCAAAACATGATATTACTAATTTTTAAAAGTATCAAAGATTATGGCTATAATTTGGATGAACTATTAAAAAATATAGATATAGGAAGTTATGAAAATAATAGTATTGAAGCAATAAATGATTGGTTCATTGATTTATTATTAGAAATAAACAAATATATGACAAATAATAAATTAAAAAATAATAAAAATCTTATAACAAAAGTAAATAAAATTATAAAAGAGAAATATAATGAAGGTATTACTCTGTCTTCGATTGCGGATAAATTTAATGTTAGTTCCAGTTATTTAAGCAAGTTATTTTATGAAAAAAATGAAGTTAAATTTAGTAAATATATTGACGGTTTAAGATTAGAAAAATCTAAAGAGCTATTAAAAATTACTGACTATAAAATTTATGAAGTAGCAAAAGAAATTGGCTTTGAAGACCCTTATTATTTTAGTTCATGGTTTAAAAAACAAGTTGGTTTATCACCCTCCAAATACCGAAAAAACATTAACATGATTGAGGATTAGAAAAATATCAAAGTATTTAAAAAAATATCCCATGGATAAATTATCTGAATATTATTATAATTTATTATAGAATGAAAAATATAATTGAGGGGGATTAAGCATGAAGAGATTTTCATTAATTGTTGTATTTGCTTTATCAGTTGTAATGATATTTTCTAGTTTGGCTATGGCTCAAGAACTCAATGTTCTTTATATGGCCCAGGCAGGTTACCAACCTGAAGACATTAGTCAAATGACAGAGGTTTTTGAAGAAATAACAGATCGGAAAGTAAATGTTACTTATGTAAAATATGATGAGATGCATGACAAAGTTGTAACCTCTGCAGCAGTACCAAAAGGGACCTATGATGTAGTTTTAGAAGATCTAATTTGGACTGCAGAATTTGCAGAAAAAGGATTTGTTGAACCCATTGATGATAGAGTAACTGATACCATTTTAGAGGATATACCAAAAGCAGTTTTAGATGCATTTAGATATGAAGGTCAACTTTGGGCTATGCCTTTTTTAGCTAACTTCCAACTATTTTTCTATAATCAAGAAATGATCGAACAAGCAGGTTTTGATCAAGCACCAAAAACTTTAGAAGAAATGGTTGATCAGATGAAGGCTATGAAAGAGCAAGGAATTGTAGAATATCCATGGGTTGATTCATGGAACCAAAAAGAGGGCTTAGTTTGTGAATATGTATGGCTAACTGGATCATTTGGCGGAGATACATTTAATGAAAAAGGAGAACCTATATTTAACAAAGGTGCTGGTTTAAAAGCACTAGAATTTATGAAGATGTTGTTAGATGAAGGGTTAGCTAATCCACAATCATTAACATCAAATGAAACTATGGCAAAAGATGTATTTATAGCTAGTGATGCAGCATTTACTACAAACTGGACATTTCAATATGGTGCTATGAAAAACCCTGAAGAATCAGAGGTTGTTGATTCAGGTAAAATGGGATTAATTCCTGTAGCTGAAGATGTAACGGGTAAGTATCAATATAACTCTTCTTCTGTTTCAGGCTTTCAAGGAGCAGCTGTTATGGCTAACTCACAGAATAAAGACCTAGCTTGGAAGTATATCAGATTTATTACTAGTCCTGTAGTTCAAAGAGGGTATTTAGTTGAAATGCCTGTATGGAAATCTGTACAAAACAGTTCTTATGCTCAACAAAACTTCCCAACAATCAAAGTAAAAGCAAAAGAAATTGCAAGTGTTCATCATAGACCAAAAGTGCCAAACTATCCTGAAGTTTCATCAATATTACAAAGATATATACACCAATGTCTAGAAGGCAAGTATCAACCAAAAGAAGCTCTTGATAGGGCAGTTGAGGAGATTAATAATCTATAAGGTAAATTTAGTTATT
>JAIPEV010000129.1 GCA_021736965.1 Halanaerobiales bacterium
AAGATAAGTTCTGAACCATTAAATCTAAATTTATACTCACCATTTAAAATATCTATAGTATATGATTTATAGATAGCTGGTTTCATCTGACTACCTATAAACTGATTCCAGATTAGATTATATAAAGCATACTGATCTTTTGATAAGTTTTTTTTCATTTTATCAGGTGATCTAAAAGCAGATGTAGGCCTAATCGCTTCATGGGCATCCTGAGTTTTACCTTTTTTATTTCCATAGTTCTTTCCTTTATTATTATACTTTGTACCGAAGTTATCCTTGATGTATTTTTCTGCTTCATTTTGTGCTTGATTCGATAATCTAGTACTATCAGTTCTAATATAACTGATTAAACCAACGGTTCCTTCTTTATCAAGATCAATACCTTCATACAACTGTTGAGCAACAAACATAGTCTTTTTTGCAGAAAAGTTTAATACTGATGAAGCCCTTTGTTGTAAGGTACTAGTAGTAAAAGGTGGATAGGGATTCCGTTTTCTATTTTTTGCAGTTATTTTATCTATTACATATTTATTTTTTCCTAACTCGTTTAAGATTTGATCTACTTCTGCTTGACTTTTTATTTTAAAGTTTTCTCCCTTAATCTTGAATAAATCAGCTTCAAAGTCATTTTTACCATCATTTAATATAATTGAAACTGTCCAGTACTCTTCTGGAGTAAAATCATCAATTTCTACTTCTCGCTCACAGATAATTTTAACTGCAACAGACTGCACTCTACCTGCTGATAAGCCCTTCCTTACTTTTTTCCATAAAAGTGGACTTAATTTATAACCTACTAATCTATCAAGAAGTCTTCTAGCCTGTTGAGCATCAACAAGATCTTGATCTATTGTTCTAGGATTTTTTATAGCCCTTGTAATCGCAGATTTAGTAATTTCATTAAACTCTATTCTATTTTCAATTTGATCAAGCTTTAATGCTCTAGCTAAATGCCAAGAAATTGCCTCTCCTTCTCTATCAGGGTCAGTAGCAAGATATATATTTTTACTGTTCTTTTTTGCTTTTCTTAGTTTTTTTAATACCTTTCCTTTACCTCTTATTGTAATGTACTTTGGTTTAAAGTTATTTTCAATATCAATACCCATCTTACTTTTTGGTAAGTCAACTACATGTCCCATTGAAGCTTTAACATCGTAGTTTTTCCCTAAAAACTTTTTAATTGTTTTTGCTTTTGCTGGTGACTCTACAATTACTAGATTTTTTTTAGACATTGTCTAACTAACCTCCAGATTAATTAATATATTTAAAGTCATTAGATATAGTAGCAGTAAATTCACTAAATTTGTTAGAAATATATTCAATTCTTTTTTGATCATCAATTACTTCTTCTAAAAGTCCCCAAAAATCAACGTTCTTTTTATTATTATAATAAACATTTTGTAATATTTTATTAATCACAGTTTCTGTTTCTTTGATGGTTATAATATTCATATATAGTAATCTTTTTATAAAACCCCTGTGTTCCTTTGGTAAAAATAACTTTTCTTGTAAAGTAAATATACGATTTAAAAATTTATTGTGATCTGACACAGACTCAATATTCATACCATCTATAATTTCAGGCTTCTCAAATATTAACTTAAATGCTTCATCTATATCCTTTAAATCATATCCCAGATCAACAAGATCATTGATTAGATCTTCTTGATCAACAACTTCGTCTCCACTGTTTAACAGCTCTTCTATTAAATAATTTAAAATATTAAATATCTTATCTCTCATAATTATCTGCAGTAAATACTGCTTATTACCTCCTTGAAAAATTGAAGTCCTAGATATAACTATTATAATATTATAGATGTTTTCAATATATTTGTAAAGGATTTTTCTATTTTAAGGAGAAATATTTGTGATTTATAACGAATCTTTAATCTAATTTCTTAATTTCTTTTAGATATTTTTCCATATCAAACTTTCTTTTTAATCCACCTTTATTCATATATCTTACTTTTCCAAAAATTTCTCTTTCTTTCCAGGCTCTATCGTGTTTACCAAATATCCATGCTATACCAGCAAAGCTATTGGGATCTCTTCCATCAAGAAAGTATTTATTGTTTAGATAAATAAGTTTTTCAAAGGCGCTTTGTGGACTTTTACTCCATTCAAGAATTTTTTTGCCCCAGTACATTCTCATATAACCATTCATATAACCAGTTTTGATCATCTCTTTTTGAGCAGCATTCCAATATTTATCTTTTGTTTTATAATTTTTAAGTTGATCTAAATCATATATATGTTCTCTTTTATCATTTAAATGTTGATCTAAAGTTTTTAAAGCCCAGTTAGGTAATATTTTTTTTAGATTTTTATCATAATTTTGATTGTAATAGATAAAGTTAAAGCTCAGTTCCCTTCTTATTACTAACTGTTCTAAAAAGTTCTCAGCTTTAACTTCTCTTTCTTTAATTAATTTATAAATATAGGCAGGGGATATCTGTCCAAAATGTAAATATGGACTGAGTTTAGAGCCTATATTATTATCGGGATTATTACCATATTCTTCATAATCTTTTAGATTATTTGTTATGAAATTGTTTAATAATAATAAGGCTTGTCTTGTTCCACCTTTAAAGTATTTAACTGGTTTGATTGAAGTATCTATATCTAGATTTAGGCTACTTATAGTTTTATCCAGGTCACTAAGCTCAATACTCCTTAAATCAAGGCTGAGAGAACTATGTGTGATTTCTTGATTATAGCAAATATCTATAAATCGATCAATCTTATTTTTAAGCTTCTTTCTTATTGTATATGCACCATATTCTTCTTTGTCTGAAGCTTGATCCACTGGAACTATAGTATTAGTGTTAACAAGAACAAATCTATTCTTTATTCTTTTTTTTAATTTTTTTCTCCATTTACGTTCTAAATTAAGATAACCTCGATCTGAAATTAACATTATTGCATCTTTATTTAGTTCTTTTATGTTATCGACTGGATCACCAAACCTTATAATAAACTTTATCTGCATTTCTTTTAAATTTTCACTTACCTCTTGTAGCCCTTCCAACATAAAGTAATAATGTCTTAAATTTGCATCTGGAAAGTCATTAACAATATTAAATACAACAACTAAAGGTACTTCTAATTGGTTAGCTCGATTAATTGCATAGTTTAAAGCAGGATTACTTTCAGTTCTCTGAGCGGCTTGCATCCAGTATAAAATATAGTCATTTTTTTTAACATGTCCTTCTCTAAGTACTTTAATATTTTCATCTATCATAGTTATCATTCCTGATTACATATTTTTACAGTTGAAGTTTAAAAAAAACCCCCTATATAAGGGGGCTTTTAGTTTCATAATTAAAGATTTAACTTATCGATTATATCTTGTAAGGTAGGTTTACCAATTTCTTGTAGTTCATATCTAACCCTTGTACTTGGTTTTTTAATATCAATCACCTTTGAAAGATCAATAGGTGTACCAATTACAACAGCCTCTGCATCTGAACTGTTTATAGTTTTTTCTAACTCTTTCATCTGTTTTTTTCCATAACCCATTGCAGGTAAAATATCTGAAAGATGACTATACTTTGCAAAAGTATCCTTGATTGTTCCTACTGAAAATGGTCTAGGATCTATTAGTTCTTTTGCCCCAAACTTACGGGCTGCAATTGCACCAGCACCATACTTCATATCACCATGTGTTAAGGTTGGCCCATCTTCAACCACTAAGACCCTTTTATCTTTTATTATTTCTGGATCTTCTACAAAGATCGGTGATGCTGCATCCACAATTGTAGCATCTGGATTTGCTTTTTTAATATTATCTCTAACAGTTGCAACATCTTCTGGATTAGCAGTTGTAATTTTATTTATCAAGGCAACATCTGCTAGTCTTAAGTTAATCTCGCCTGGATAGTAAGATAGTTCATGACCTGGTCTATGAGGATCAACTAATGTTATCATTAAATCAGGTTTATAAAATGGCATATCATTGTTCCCACCATCCCATAAGATAACATCAGCTTCCTTTTCTGCTTCTCTTAAAATCTTTTCATAATCAACACCTGCATACAAAATGTTCCCTCTTTCGATATGAGGTTCATACTCTTCCATTTCTTCTATTGTACAGTTGTGCTTTTCTATATCTTCATATACTTCAAATCTCTGTACAGATTGGGCAACCAAATCACCATATGGCATTGGATGTCTAATTACAACAACTTTTTTACCCATTTGATTTAAGATATCAGAAACTCTGCGAGTTGTCTGACTCTTACCAACACCAGTTCTTACTGCACAGACTGCAATAATTGGAACTTTTGACTTTAACATTGTGGACTCTGCACCCATCATTTTAAAGTCAGCACCTGCAGCCATAACTTGAGAACCTTTGCTCATTAAATACTTATAATTTACATCACTGTAAGCAAATACCACTTCATCAATATTTTTTTCTTTTATTAGTTTTTCAATATCACTTTCTGGAAAAATAGGAATTCCATCTGGATAGTTTTTACCAGCTAATTCAGAAGGATATTTTCGACCTTCAATATCAGGAATTTGAGTTGCTGTAAAAGCAATCACTTCATAATCATCATTGTCCCTATAAAATGTATTAAAATTATGAAAATCTCTACCTGCTGCACCCATTATTAAAACTCTTCTTTTCATCAATTTTCCCCCTTATTAAATTAATATACATCTATTTATATTTATGCGACTTAGTATATATATTATAGGTTATCTTTAAAAATCCTTCTTATTTAAATCAGTTTTTTTAATAATTTGTATCATTTAAAAAAAATATTGATATAGTTCCTGGACCAGAATGAGCCCCGATAACTGATCCAATCATATTAACAACAAAACCTTTTGGTTCAAAATGATTTTGTATTTTTCTTTTTATCATTTCGGCACCTCCAAGGTCATCTCCATGGCTAATACCTATAATTTGCTGATCTAAGTTTTCTCCTCTTTCTTCGATTAGTTCAATAATCCTTTGGAAAACTTTTTTTCTGCCTCTTTTCTCTTCTAGAGGTATCAATTTGCCATCTTCAACTTCTAATATAGGTTTAATATTTAATAGACCACCCACAAAAGCAGCTGTTTTGCTTATCCTTCCACCTCGTTTTAAATACTCTAAATTATCTACAGTAAATATATGCTCCATGTGTTCTTTATGATGATTAACAGTATCTATAATCTTTTTTTTATCGAAATTATCTTTAGCTAACTGGGCTGCCTTATATACTACTAATCCATAACCTAAAGAAGCACATTTAGAATCAATGATTGTTAAATCAAGGTCTTGATACTCTTCTTTTAAATTATTTTGAACTAAGACAGCTGATTGATAAGTTCCAGATAGTTCTGAAGAAAAAGCTATATAGAGTACAGATTGTTTCTTCTTAGCATACTTGCTAAATATCTTTTCAAAGTATTTGGGTGGTACCTGAGCAGTTTTAAATACTTTTCCTTCTCTCATGCCATCATAAATAATTTTGGGTTGATCGATTTTTTCTGCCTGATCCTCATGACCTTCTGGATAAACTAATAAAGGTGCTACAGTAATATTGTATTGATCAATAATCTTCTGTGGAAGATCACAAGCTGAATCTGCAAC
>JAIPEV010000130.1 GCA_021736965.1 Halanaerobiales bacterium
TCCAGCACTAAAAATAGGAAAAACAACTGCAGTCTTTAGTTCATCTAATGCATTAATTAAGAAAAATGAAGAAAACAGATTAGGTATACCTACTAAAGCACCAATAATAATGTCACGTTTTTTAAATCTATCTCCCCTTATTAATACATAGACTAGACTAATAATAAAGGCGGTAAAAAAAACAAAAAATAAAAATAGGTTCTTTTCATAGATCTGCCCATAGTATTGAAATATCTTGTTTGCAAACTCACCCATACCACCAAATATAAACAAAAATATTAGAGTCCATCTTAAGGCTTTTTTAAAATCTTTATCAAAAGGAAAGTTAACTATAATTATTGCAAGTAGGGCTAATATGATACCTATCCATTGAACAGCTTCAGGAATTTCATTCCAGAAAAATATTGCTAAAATCATTGGAATTAAAATACCTAACTTAGCAAAGGTTCCTGCTAGTCCTACTCCTTCATCTTTAACACTCTTTTGATAAAAAATAAAGGCCAAAAAGAAAAATATACCTCCGATTATACCTATAAAAGCAGCCCATAGATTACTTGTCTCTGTAGTAAACTTTAATCCTTCTGAAGTGAAAATTGGTTTGAACTCTTTTAAAAAACTGTCTAGATGAATTAATTTAGGCCAAAATATTTCTTTGGAAGTGCTAATCAATACTAAACTTATTAATGAAGCAGTAAGATAATTTGAGGTTGTAACTAAATATCTATTTGCCTTGATTAGTTCGCTGTATTTAAATATTAGAGCAATTGAAGAACTACATATAATTGCAAAAAGTAAAGAGATCAAACAAATCCACTCCCTATCAAATTACTAGCTTATCTATTTTAACATACATTATAATAAAAATACATAAAAAACCGGGTTTTTAAGCCCGGCTCATTATAAATCTATATAATTTTAAAATTATTCATCATCAGGTTCAAGTGATGATTCTATCCTCTTATATGATTTATATCTTTCTTTAGCATCTTTTTCTGCCTGTTTGAATAATTGTTCAGCAACTTCTGGGAACTCTTGTTTTAGTTTTGAATATCTAACTTCACTTAACAAAAACTCTTCAAAGTCAGCTGTTGGTTCCTTTGAATCCAAGTCAAATGGATTTTTGCCTTCTTTTTCTAATTCAGGATTATATCTATATAGATGCCAGTATCCAGCCTCTACAGCTCTCTCTTCTTCATCTACACTACAGCTCATTCCATTTGATAAGCCGTGAGCAATACATGGAGCATAAGCTATTACTAACGATGGACCTGGATAGGCTTCAGCTTCTTTAAGTGCTTTTACTGTTTGATTCATATTAGCACCTAATGCAATTTGTGCTACATAAACATAACCATAAGTCATAGCCATTCTTCCAAGATCTTTTTTCTTAGTTCTCTTACCAGCTGCATCGAACTTAGCTGCTGCTGCAGTAGGAGTAGCCTTAGATGACTGGCCACCAGTATTTGAATAAACCTCAGTATCAAATACTAATACATTCACATCATCTCCTTGAGCTAATACATGGTCTAGACCGCCATAACCAATATCATAAGCCCAACCGTCTCCACCAAAGATCCATTGTGACTTCTTAATTAAGAACTCTTTGTTCTCAAGGATAAATGCTGCTAATTCATTTCCTTTTTCTTTTTTAAGGAGTGGCATCATTTTTTTCTTGGCTTCCTTAGATGCTTCAGCATTATCTTTGCCTTCAATCCATTCCTTAAATACCTCTTTGAGTTGATCAGAAATATCGGTATCCATTGCCTGTTCCATCTTCATTTTGATTTGATCTCTCATTTGTTCCATACCTAAATACATTCCATAACCATATTCGGCATTATCCTCAAATAATGAGTTAGCCCAGGCTGGTCCATGTCCTTCTTCATTGGTTGTATAAACTGAAGTAGGTGCTGTACCTCCCCAGATTGATGAACAACCAGTTGCATTGGCAATAATCATTCTATCTCCAAATAACTGGGTTACTAACTTAGCATAAGGTGTTTCACCACATCCACCACAAGCTCCGTGGAACTCAAGTAATGGCTGGGCGAACTGACTACCTTTTACACTAAACTTATTCATTTTATCTTCTTTATATGTTACATCTTCAGATACATACTCCCAGTTTTCTTTTTCGTTTTTAAGCTGTCCTTCAAAAGGTTTCATGATAAGAGCCTTATTAGGTGCAGGACAAACTTCTGCACAGACTCCACAACCGATACAGTCAAGAGGGCTTACTTGGATTCTATATTCTAATCCTTCAAATCCTTTACCCATCGGTTTGATAGTCTTAAGTCCTTCAGGAGCATTTTTTCTTTCTTCTTGATCTAATAAGAAAGGTCTAATTACTGCATGTGGACAAGATATCGCACATTGGTTACACTGAATACAGTTATCAGGCTGCCATTCAGGAACATTTACAGCAACTCCACGTTTTTCATATTTAGATAGTCCTGGCGGGAAGTGCCCATCTTCTCTACCTTCAAAAGTGCTTACAGGTAGGTCATCACCTTTTTGTTTTTGTACTACATTTTGAACTTCTTTTACGAATTGAGGTACATCTTCTTCTTCTTTAATTTCTTTATCTTTAGCATTAGCCCAATCCTTTGGAATATCTATCTTAACAAGAGCATCCATTGCTTTATCAACAGCTTTTTTGTTCATTTCAACTATCTTTTCACCTTTATGACCATAAGTATCTTCAATTGCACCTTTAAGATACTTAATCGCTTGATCAACAGGCAGGATCTTAGCTAATTTAAAGAATGCAGTCTGCATTACCATATTAATTCTATTGCCAAGCCCAACTTCTTGAGCTATGTCTACCGCATTAATAATATGGAAGTCAATATCATTAGCTGCCAGATATCTTTTTAAATCAGCAGGTAATTTATCATCCAATTCCTCTTCAGTCCAGCCGGTATTTAAAACAAAGGTTCCACCTGGTTTTAGATCTGACAACATATCAAATCTTTCAACATATGATTCTTTATGACAGGCTACATAGTCAGCCTCATCAATTAAGTATGTTGATTTAATTGGTTTATCACCAAAACGCAAGTGAGATACTGTCACACCACCGGACTTTTTAGAATCATAAGAGAAATATGCTTGAGCATATTTATCAGTATTATCACCGATAATCTTAATTGCATTTTTATTAGCTCCAACTGTACCGTCAGAACCAAAACCCCAGAACTTACATCTTACAGTTCCTTTTGGAGTTGAATCGATTTTTTCTTCATTTTCTAAGGATGTGTATGTAACATCGTCTTTTATTGAAATTGTAAATTGGTTTTTAGGATCATCTTTTTTAAGATTATCAAATACAGCTTTAATATCTGTAGGAGTAGTATCCTTAGAACTTAATCCATATCGTCCACCTACAATAACTGGTCTTATATCTTTATCATAAAATAATGATCGTACATCTTCATAAAGTGGTTCTCCAACAGAACCAGGTTCTTTTGTTCTATCTAATACAGCAATCTTTTTAACAGTATTAGGTAGTACTTTATTAAAGTACTTTTCAGAGAACGGTCTATAAAGGTGCACTTTAATTACACCAACCTTTTCTCCCTTGCTCATTAAATAATCAACGGTTTCTTCTACTGTATCTGTAACTGAACCCATTGCAATTACAACATATTCTGCATCTTCAGCACCATAGTAATTAAAAGGATGGTACTCTCTACCAGTTATTTTGGTGATCTCCTGCATATACTTTTCTACAATGTCTGGGATTCTTTCATAAAACTTATTAACAGATTCCCTAGCTTGGAAGAAAATATCAGGGTTCATTGCTGTACCTTTTGTAACTGGATGTTCTGGGTTCAAACCTCTGTGTCTAAACTCCTGGATTGCATCATAGTCAACTAATTCTGCCAGATCATCATAATCCATAACTTCAATCTTTTGATACTCATGTGAAGTACGGAAACCATCGAAGAAATGAACAAATGGTAAACTAGATTTAATTGCTGCCAAATGAGCAACTCCAGCAAGATCCATTACTTCCTGTACACTACCTGAAGCAAGTAGTGCAAAACCAGACTGTCTTGTAGCCATTACATCTGATTGGTCTCCAAATATGGATAGGGCATGTGTTGCAATACTACGAGCACTAACATGAAAAACTCCAGGTAATAGTTCGCCTGCTATCTTGTACATATTAGGTAGCATCAATAATAATCCCTGTGAAGCTGTAAAGGTTGTTGTCAAAGCTCCAGCGGATAATGAACCATGTACTGCACCTGATGCACCACCTTCAGATTGTAATTCAGATAATTTAACTCTCTGATCAAAAATATTTTTCCTGCCATGTGCACTCCATTCATCTACTAATTCAGCCATCGGGGATGAAGGAGTTATTGGATAGATAGCAGCAACATCAGTAAAAGCATATCCGACATGTGCTGCAGCAGTGTTTCCATCCATCGTTTTCATTTTATTTGCCATCTTCTTTCCCCCTTATTATTAGTTAAGTAAAGTATTTACTTATTCTAATTCTATTTTAGTATATTATACTAAAATTGCTCTGTCAAATTTTATAAAAATACACTAACTTTGTCAGAAATATGATATACTTATCAGTGATATTTGAACTTTATATCAATAATATGCTATACTAATATTCAAACAAGAAACTAAACTAACAAAGGAGAATCAAAAATATGTTATACAAAAAATTTGCTAAAGATAATTGGGAAAGCTCAATCTTAGGTCTTGGTTGTATGAGACTCCCTGTTTTAGATGATGATAATAAAAAGATAGATGAAAAAAAAGCAATTGAAATGATTAGATATGCAGTTGATAATGGGATCAACTATCTCGACACAGCCTGGCCATATCATGGAGAAAATAGTGAAGTAGTATTAGGAAAGGCTCTACAAGATGGTTACAGAAAAAAAACTAAGATTGCAACTAAATTACCATCCTGGTTAATCAAAGAAGAAGCTGATTTTGATAAATACTTTAACAAACAGCTTGAGAAGTTACAAACTGATCATGTTGATTTATATCTTTTACATGCTTTAAGTAAAAAATTCTGGAAAAACTATAAAGAATTAGATGTATTTAGTTGGTTAGACCAAAAGAAAAAAGAAGGGAAAATCAACTATATAGGTTTTTCCTTCCATGATGATTACGATCTATTTAAAGAAATAATTGATTATTACAACTGGGATTTCTGTCAAATACAGTATAATTATCTTGATACTGAGTTCCAGGCAGGCAAAAAAGGTCTAAAATATGCACACAAAAACAATGTTTCAGTAGTAGTAATGGAACCATTAAGAGGAGGAACTTTAGCTAAAACACCTCCACCTGAAGTAAAAAGTATTCTTGATCAAAGTAATATTGATAGAAATGCAGTTGAATGGTCCTTACAATGGCTCTGGAATCAAAAAGAAGTTAATGTAGTATTAAGTGGGATGAGTACCTTAGAACAGATCAAAGAAAATATAATGTTAGCTAATAAGGCAGATCAAAATAAACTAAATAATAAAGAATTAAAATTAGTCAATAAAGCCAGAAAGAATTTTTTAGATATATTTCCGGTTGCCTGTACTG
>JAIPEV010000002.1 GCA_021736965.1 Halanaerobiales bacterium
CTATTCAAATAATCAACAATACAATTAAAGTACCTGTTGTCACCCCATTCTCTTATCGAAACACCAACTTTTATCTCTGTTTTATTACTTGATGTTGCATGAGTTGATGCACAGTTCTGCTTTAAAAATACGGGATCACTTACTATCTTAATATTTTTATTTATTCCGATCTTTCGTAATAAATTTTTAGATCTTAAATCTCTTACAGATAAATAATCTGTCTTGTTTAAAACTTTTTTTATCAAAAAACGATTAAATCCTATATTTACAGGGCCAACACCCTGGGCAAAAAAAACTGTTTTCATTTTATTTAGAACTGCAAGATATATTATGCTCAAGTAATAGGGAATAGTTTTATAACCGGTTACATCCTGTAAAAGACTACCGCCTCCACTTATCAAAGTATCACTTTTTCTCATCTCTGCTAAGATATCAAAATAATTATAGCGATATATTGAATTAACATCATATCTTTTTGAAGTAGTTGTTGGATTGTTTGAAAGGACGGTTATTTCAATCCCTTGACCAAAGGTTTTTAATGTGCTTATTAAAGAACTTAAAATAGCTTCATCTCCCAGATTATCAAAACCATAATAACCAGAGATTATAATTTTTTTCAATTATTTCACCTTCTGTTTATTTGAAAATTTGATTACTAAATTAACTACATAAACTATTATTATACCGAAAATCAAGCCAATCCAGAGCCCATGAGCTGTTCTTAAAAGTGATATTAAAACTGGAGTATGAATATGGGCAAAAGAGTTTAATATATTTATCTGACCAATCAAAGCTAATAAGCTGAGAAAGTAAAGACCAAGATTACCTCTTAACTGCTTGAATTGAAATAATATAACTATTAATGCAGGGTGACCAATTAAAATCTCTTTAAATCTTGGCCTTACAATAAGAATTTCTTCTAGGGTAACCCTTAATTTTTCTTCAATTACTGGAATATCTAAAATTGGAAAGTTACCCGTTCTTAATACATAATAAAGGCCCAAAATTGCCAATACAGCTAACACAATAAGATGTTTTACCTTTAAGTTAATATTGATTAGCTTAATAACTTTTGACTTAAATGTAGTGCCTTTTTGTCTAATTATATATTCAAAAAAGTAATATATCGATATTATGAGTAAAGGAGTTAAAAAGGCCAACTTTACTCCTCTAAACTGATATATTTTAGTTAGATAACCAATATCAGATAATGCTACAACAACAAATAATGCACCGATTGAAGTTATTAAGACTGTCTTAAAATAAGTAAGTATGTTTTTTTTACTATTAGTTGATAATACCTGAGAAATGATAGCAAGACTGGGAAAAATAATACTACTACCCAAAGCAATTGCTGCCCTAAATAAATTTGTATCAAATATATAATAAAAAACAAAGATACCTATAATACCCAGGATAACTAAAATTATAGTAAGTATTAATTCTTTTATATTAAATATATATATTAAAAGTAAAACTGTTCCAATAACAGTACCTAAAGCAGCTAAAATAATAAATATATTATTATTTGAAAAAGTTCTGAAAGGTTCTGATTTTTCTATTTTATAGTTTAAATTAAAAAGATTATCTTTTAAATTCAAAAGATAATTTTGGTTTAATTTTTTAACCTTTAAAAAGTTTAAATCTTTCTTTATAATTGGTCTCAAATATAAAATCCTAATATTTCTTTCTTTAACTGCTCGTATATATCTATCAACAATCTTTTTTTTAGAGTAAATATTCATTTCTTCTTGAGTTATACTATGCACTCTTGATATTTGAAAATTTAATAACTTTGATAAAGTATCTTCACCTTTCTGAACTGCAATTATTGCCTCAATAAAACCAAACCTACTTTGTTTATTTTTGATTATCTGAGCAGTTTTATCAATATTATCTGGATACCCTACAATCTCCTCGCCTGTAAAAACGATGGCTGAGTTTTGATCTATTTCTGCAAGCATTTTAAAGTTAATTTCGTTGTATTTAGAGTTTTCTAACCTATATGTTATATTAAAACCATGATCTTTTATATTTTTGATTAAGTCTTGGTCAAAACCCAAATCTATCGACAGATAATCTTCTTTCCAGACTGGAAAGATTACAATGTTTTTATTATTAATTTCTTCAAACTTTAAATTTAAATTTTCTTTTAGTAACTTTAAGTTGTTAAAATAGTTACTACTTTTTCCAAAAATTAATATTGCATTGATCTCTTTGTACTTCTTAAAGATATTAGTTATCATATCATTATTTGAAAAAAGAAGATTTTTATGAAGCTCCTGACTGTCTAAAAAAACTACTTCTCCATTATTAATTAAGGCTTCAAGATCATTGGGAGCAAGCCCAATAGAATTTATATTTAGATCCTTTAATTCTTTTAAGCTTATAGATTGCCCATTATAGGTTTTTTCAAGCTCCTTTAAGGCTTGATAGTCATAGGTAAGTTCAACTATTTTATTATTATTTTCAACCGATAGTCTATCTGTTATTCCAAATATAGAAATAACTGCTATTAATATTATTATTAAATAAAGGATTTTTTTATTCATGAAAGCACCCCTGATAAAGTTTTTAACTGAGATCATTGCTGTTGTTGTACTTTAGATACTCTTCGATAAATTGATCTATATAACCATCCATCACCTTTTGAATATTTCCTTCTTCTAAATCAGTTCTGTGATCTTTTATCATATTATAGGGATGAAAAACATAAGACCTAATCTGACTACCCCAGGCAATCTCTTTATGTTCGTCCCTAAGTTCATCTATTTTTTCAGCCTGTGCTTCTTTTTTTAACTCCATTAATCTTGTCATTAATATTTTCATAGCCATTCTTTTATTTTTATGCTGAGATCTTTCATTTTGACACTGGACAACTAGACCAGTTGGTTGATGAGTAATTCTGACAGCTGAGTCAGTCTTATTTACATGCTGACCACCTGCTCCACTAGCTCGATAGGTCTCTATTTTTAGATCCTGCTCATCAATATCAACTTCAATATCTTCTTCTATTTCTGGCATTATATCAACCGAAGCAAATGAAGTATGTCTTCTGCCCGAAGAATCAAAAGGAGATATTCTAACTAGTCTATGCACACCACTTTCTCCTTTTAAATAGCCATAGGCATATTCACCTTCAATTAAAATTGTGGCTCTTTTAATCCCGGCTTCATCACCTATTTGAAAATCAATTGTTTTTACTGAATAGTTTTGGTTTTGAGCCCATCTATCATACATTCTTAAAAGCATCTGAGCCCAGTCCTGTGATTCTGTTCCACCAGCCCCGGGATGTATAGATAAAATTGCATTGTTTTTATCATGTTTCCCATTTAACTTTGTCTTTAGATCTAAGTTATCTAGCTTTTTATTAACCTCTTTTACCTTATTTTTTAGCTCTTTAGTTAAACTATCATTACTTTTTTCTTCAATCAGTTCCTGATAAACCTCTAACTCATCTATAGCTTCTTTTAAATCTGAAAGCAAACCGAGTTTTCCCTTTATTTTATCAACCTGTTTACTTACCTTTGTTGCTTTATCATTATTATCCCAGAAGTTAGGTTGGATCATTTTTTCTTCTAAATATTCCTGTTTAGACTTTAAATCTTCTGGGTCAAAGTAAATCCCTCAAATCCTCAAATCTATCTTTTAAACAACTTATTTCTTCTTCAATATTAAAACTCATCAACCTTTACCCCCTCATTATCTTCCACAACATTTTTTATATTTCTTGCCACTTCCACAAGGGCAGGGATCATTTCTGCCTGGTTCATCAGGTTTAATTACTGTTTTTACTTTCTGAGTCTTTTTATTTTTTCTACTTTTTTTAGCTGTTTTATTTTTAGCAGCATCTAATGCACTTATTGTACCACCATTACTATAGTTTAAATTGTTTTGCTCACTACTTTTATTTATATTAGTATCTTGATGAACCTCTACTTTAAGTATGCTTTTAATTATATCTTCTCTTATTGAACTTGTCATTTCATTAAACATATCAAATGATTCAAATTTATATTCAGTAAGTGGATCCTTTTGTCCATAAGCCCTCAGACCAATACCCTGTCTCAACTCATCCATATTATCTAAATGTGACATCCAGTTTCTATCAATTACTCTAAGAGCTATATATTTTGCTATTTTTTCCATATTTTCTTTGCTAAAACGATCTTCTTTACTTTTATAATTACTTTCACCAAACTCAATTAAGTATGATTTGATCTCTTTTTTATTTTTATCTTCAAGCTCTTTTTTAGTCAACTCTTCTGTATAGTAAAATTTATTTAAGTAATCGACTAATCCATCAAGATCCCATTCACTGGGATGAATATCTTCAGATAAATAACTTTCAGTTATATCATCCATTAGCTGTTTTAATAAATTAAATATGATCTGATCAATTTCATTAGAAAAAAGCACCTTACTTCTCTGTTCATATATAATTTCTCTCTGTTTATTTAAGATATCATCGTACTCTAAAATAGCTTTTCTTAAATCAAAGTTTCTTCCTTCAACTTTTTTCTGAGCTCTTTCTATTGCATTGGTAATTAACTTATGTTGAATTGGCTGATCTTCTTCAATCCCAACCTTATCCATAATACCTGAAACATTTCCTGATCCAAATAATCTTAATAAGTCATCTTCTAAAGAAACAAAAAACTGAGATGAACCAGGATCACCTTGGCGACCAGCCCTACCTCTTAACTGATTATCAATTCTGCGGCTTTCATGCCTCTCGGTCCCAAGAACATGTAAACCACCTAACTCAACTACTCCTTGACCCAGTACAATATCAGTCCCTCTACCAGCCATATTAGTTGCTATGGTTACACTGTTTTTTTGGCCAGCATCTTTTATAATCTCAGCTTCACGTTTATGGTTTTTGGCATTTAGAACATTATGCTTGATACTTTTTTTATTTAACATCCTACTTAGTTTTTCTGATTTGTCAATATCAACGGTACCAACTAATAGGGGTTGGCCTTTTTCATTCCTTTTTTCAATTTCATTAACAGCAGCTCTAAACTTAGTTTCTTCATCTTTAAAGACCAAATCTGGTTTATTATCTCTAACCAGAGTTTTATTTGTTGGAATTACGATAACTTCCATACCATATATTTTTATAAACTCTTCTTCCTCTGTCTTAGCAGTACCTGTCATTCCTGCTAATTTATCGTACATTCTAAAGTAGTTTTGTAAGGTAATCCGAGCAAATGTTTGACTACCCTTATTTACTGATACTCCCTCTTTTGCTTCGATAGCCTGGTGTAATCCTTCACTATACCTTCTACCTTCCATAACTCTACCAGTAAACTCATCGACAATCTTTACCTTGCCTTCTTTTACTATATAGTCTTTATCCTTTTTCATTAAAGTATGGGCTCGTAAGGCTTGGTTAACCTGGTGGTGTAACCTAAAGTTTTCTTCATCAAAGAGATTATCTACATTTAAGTATTGTTCTACTTTATTAACTCCCTCTTCTGTTAAGGTAACACTGTTATTTTTTTCGTCAAGTTCATAGTCGGTTTCTCCATTAAGTTTTGGTATAATTCTATTAAACTTCCTATAATCACTTGACGATTCCTGAACAGGACCTGAAATTATAAGTGGAGTTCTCGCCTCATCAATTAATATACTGTCTACCTCATCAAGTATAGCATAATGAAAATCATGATTAATAACATTATCAGGATTTGTCTCCATATTTGCCCTTAAATAATCAAAACCAAACTCATTATTAGTACCATAAGTTACATCACAGTTATATGCTTTCTTTCTTTGTTCAGGTGTCATTCCACTTAAAATTACACCTACTTCTAATCCTAAAAATTTATATATCTGTCCCATCCATTCACTATCTCTTTTAGCTAGATAGTCATTTACAGTTACCACATGAACCCCTTTACCGGTTAAGGCATTTAAATAAACGGGAAGTGTTGCTACAAGTGTCTTACCTTCACCTGTTTTCATCTCTGCTATTTTGCCTTCGTGTAAAGCAATTCCACCCATCAACTGTACATCAAAATGTCTAAAACCTTCTTTAGTTGAACGTTGAGCAGCTTCCCTTACTACTGCAAATGATTCTGGGAGTAAGTCATCTAATGATTCTCCTGCTTGATACCTTTTTTTGAACTGTTCTGTTTTAGCTTTTAAATTTTTATCTGAAAGATTTTTCATCTCATTTTCTAAATCATTTATCTGACTGACTATCTTTTGTAGTCTTTCAAGCTCTTTTTCATTTGGATCTTTAAAAATATTTTTAAGAAAATCTAACATTTTTTACCACCTATTTTTTATATTTTTTACAATTTCTATTGATTAAAATCATCTAAATTGCTTTTTAATTATAACACTTATTAGTCAAAATCTCAATTAAGTTTAAACTATAACACAAGTTAAAAGACTGCCCTTTTAAGGCAGTCTCATTGATTATAATTTATCAATTGGAACTATATTTAAAAAGTAGGTTCAATTAAACCATAGTTTCCATCTTTTCTTTTATAGACAACATTTACCTCATTGGTATCAGCATTAGAAAATACAAAAAAATCATGACCAATTAAATCCATCTGCATAACTGCTTCTTGTACATCCATTGGTTTAATTGCAAATCGTTTTGTTTTAACAATTTTAGGTTCGAATTCTTCTTCTTTAGGTTCCCTTCTTTTTCGAACCATCTCTTCTCTTTCTTCCATGTATTCTTCTTTATATTCCTGCTTACGTTCAATCATTTTATTATGAATTTTAGTTTTGTATTTGTGGATCTGCCTTTCTACTTTTTCAATTACCCCATCTAAAGAAGCATACATATCAGTAGTTTCTTCTTCACCTCTCAGGATCAAACCTTTTACATAAGCTGTTACTTCAACAATATGTCTTTCCTTTTCTACCTCCATAGTGATATGAACTTCTAGAGGTTCTCCTTGGAAATACTTTTCAAGTTTTTCCATCTTTTCTCGGGCATAGTCTTTTAGTGAAGGTGTTACGTCAATATTTTTACCATAAGTCGTAATATTCATTATCTCCACTCCCTTCTAAACTACCAAATTATATATATTGTTGTTATTAATATAATTCAATATCTTATCACAAAAACCTTCTTAAAATAAAAAAAATGTACTTAAATTATAAAGATATTTATATACAAAAAGTCCTGATCACATCTCTGTAATCAGGACTTTGTGCACAGATATTAGGTATTAATAATTATTCTTCAACTCTCACAACTTGAGCAGCTTGAGGTCCTCTCTCTCCTTCAACAATTTCAAACTCTACTTTTTCTCCATCTTCAATAGTTTTAAACCCTTCATCTTGAATCGCAGAAAAATGAACAAATACATCATCGCCTTCTTCTCTTTCAATAAATCCATAACCCTTTTTCGCATCAAACCATTTTACTGTTCCATTATAAATCATAAATTATCTTCCTCCTGTTTAGTATTACCTGTGAATTGAATTCCCTTTTTATTTAATATAACACAAATATAGTTGTCAAACAAGGGATAAAAATAGCTTTTATACCTAAATTAATAGCTTTACTGTTTCATATTACAAGGTCTTCAAGATTGTTATTAATTCTAATATCTTCTATCTTTTTACGGGCTCTTTGTAATGCATTATCAACCGTTTTAACATTTATTTTTAATTTTTCAGAAATTTCTTTATATGTACGATCATCAAGATATTCATAAAAAACTTTTTTTTCTAACTCTGTTAACTCTTTTTCAATCTCTTGAAATACAAGATTTATTATCTCCTTATATACAAATTGATCTTCTAGTTTTTTCTTTTTATCAGGTAATATCTCACTAAAACTTCTCCCTGTTTCGTTATCATAATCATAAGTTTTATTTATAGAAGTAGAGTTATTTAAAGGTTGATGTTTTTGCCTATTTGCTCTTTTAATCGCAGAGATCAACTGCCGATGAACACATAACTGTGAAAACCCTCTAAAAGAAGCCTCTCGATCACTTTTGTAATCTCTAATCGCCTTAAATAGCCCTAACATTCCCTCCTGAATAACATCTTCTTTATCAAGCCCTTTAATAAAAAAATATTTTGCTTTTGCATAGACAATATCCATGTTTTGGTTTATTAAATATTCAATAGCTAACTTATTACCCTTTTTAGCCTGTTTTATAATCTCTTCTTCTCCATACTTATGGTCAAACATTCAATCCCCCCCAAAGTCGAAAATGTTTTAACCAGTCAAGATAGCTAATATATCCTCTAAAATGATATTAAGGTCTATAAATGTTACTAATACCAATAATATTAATAGTATCCAAATTAGATCAAAATACTTACTACTATCTTCTTTCATAATTTTATTCTCCTATATCTCTTTTTAAAAATTTGCTTTAAAACCCACTTCTAACATTAGATCTTTATCAAGCCAGTAAGAGTTACCTATACTTAATATTAGATCATTATTTTCAATTATTGGTGTCATATAACCTACTCTATACTCAATTTCTTCATCAGCTGTTATATAGTTTAATTCATAAAGTATAGCCTTGCCTTCACTTAAATATTTTTTTCCCTTTATTCCTAATCCAGCTGTAAAAGTTGGAGTATCATGTTTAGTTAATATACTGAATACTATATTATTTCGATATCCACTTTTTTCCATTAACTTAATTAGCCAGTTTGCTTTAAATCTCAACTTTACGTCACTTCCATTATAGTTCATATCAAAGCTGAGTTTGTTTAGATCATTTTCAAATTGAAAGACAGAATTTATATTTAATGCAGTTACATCCATATCAGTAAATACTGAATATGTCATCTCTTGAAAATCAAAGTTTTGACCCCTAACTACCGGTGTAAATATAAAAACTGTTATTAAAAATAATAGTAAAACCTTTTTTTTCATAATTTATCATCCCCTTATTCTATTTCTTTTTAATTAATAATCCAGTAGCTATATCTCTATATCCAGAAGGATTATTAAATGTATAACCCCGTATTACCATCTGGGAAGAATCTCCTCCATCTAGATTTAATGCATCTCTTACACCTAATTGTACTAAGTAATCAGCAAGGTTTTTAAGTGTAATTCCAACAGAAAGTTTAGGCTGCCTCCCATCAACAGTAATAAATAGTAAATGCTTTTGTTCTGTAATACCTACTGCTGTTCTAGGGGCTTTACCTTCAATAATATCATTTTTAAACTGTTCTAAAGTTCCACTTACATAAACCTCTCCATCTTTAACTAGACATGGCCCCCCTCCAATTATGCTTATAACTTTTTGCTGATGCCAGTCTGGTTTGAATATGTCTCTATATATAACTTCATTACCGGTTTTAAACTCTTTAACGATATTTTCTTTATTGAAGATTTTAACAATATATCCATCAGAGGGTATCTGGTTTTGAATATTTTTTCCCTTATCTACTTTACTAATAATATTATTTTTTATTACATACTCTACAGTATATTGATTAGACAGGGGAGTTTTATCATTAAAATAACTATTATAAACTATAATTTCGTTTTTATGATTAGGCTTTCTATTAACAGCATCTAATATAATATTATTATTGTTTTTAGTTGTTAATATACCCTTCCACTGTAATGCATCAATCAAGATCTCACCTGTTTTTGTAATACCAAGTGCTGTCCTATTATAAAGGGGCTCAGTAACCATTATTCCATTTATCATTAATACACCTAATGGTTTCCCATCAGAACTAAAAAACCCACCATTAATTCCAGCTAAAGCAGTGTTGCTTTTAATTACCTCAGGTAATGGAGCCAGCCCTTCTATTTTATCATTGCTCAAAAACGGAGTTACAAGATACCTGCTTTTTAAAAGATCTAAATCAATTATATTTATAACTCGCTTACCACTCCAGGTTGTTTGTATTATCTCTTTATACTTTAACCCAATATCAATTTTTGCATCTATCAGTTGTTTTTGATCTAATCTGGTTTCCAAATCAATAATTTCAATTTCTTTTAACTTTTCATAAATAATATTTTCTTCAGAAGAATATCTTTCATTTATTCCAGTTATTGCAAAATTAGTAGAAACTATACTTTTATCTTTCATTATGACCTTTGCTTGAGTACTGTTTACAGATACTTTGATTAAATCTGTTAAATTAGATATACCTTGATATTCATTAAAAGTATATGGTGGAGATTCATTTAAGATCTGATATAGAGCATTACTTCTATTTAGGATTGCTTGAGCTTTTAGAGAAACAATATTAGATATATTAGGTAGCTTAGTTAAAAGTAACCCATATTCTAAGGTTAAAAAATCTATCTGGTTTAACAAATCTAAACCATTATTATTTTTATTTAGCTTAAATATACCATTATATATATTATTCTTATATCTAATAACCCCTTCCAAATAAATATGTTCATTTTCATAAACAACTCTACCGTTTTTATCTTCAATAACAAGTTGATAGTCACCACTATAACTTAGATCACTTAAAATCCAGGTTTCCCAACCTGCTTGTTTTAAACTTTTTGTTACTTCCTTTGCTTTTTTTTCATTTAAAAAAGATCCTAACTGTACCTTATATAATTTTTTTTCTTTATAAATATTTGCAGTATAACTTGGGAACTGATTATTAATTTGATTAATAATCTGTTCTGCCTTATCTTTACTAGATGTAGCAAAAATTTGAATATACCAGTCTTCATTACCAGTTCTATTATACTTTATAGTATACTTATTATCGCTTTTTAATCTAAGTTTTTTGTTTCCATTTTGTTCAAGAACAACTACATTCTTACCAGTTAAAAAAGAAATTTCAGACTGATTTTGATCAACTCTTATTAATACTTGTTTATCATTATTTATAAAGTTAATTAATGAATCTGAAAATGTATAACCATTTTGAGTAAAGAAGAATAACAAGAGTGATAAAATAATTATTTTTAAAAAAACAGTCTTTTTCATCTAAAATGTAGTAAGGAAACTCCATCTAAATCTTATCTTTGAATTAGTTGAAGAGGATTACTACAGTTTCCACCTCCTTATTTTTATATGATACTAATATATTCTTCATATATCCAATTATATAGTATGTGATTAATATAAAAATAATCTAATTAGTAAAGAAGACACAATTATTTTTTTACAAATAATTGATGATCAAAATAACCACAAAAACAGTATCATCTAAGATTATAAGTGAGTTTTTTGTACCTCTATCAGCTGTTTTTTTCTAAAAAAACTCAAGAAAACTCCATCTGAATCTTTAATTAGATTCAGGTGGAAATCAATTGAGACGGGCTTGCTTTTTTTGTGTCCTAATTTTGGATATAATCTTTAATAATTTCAATTATAGCTTCCCTCATTAGAGATAATACAGTAACTTTTAGACCAAAAAGCTAATTTATCAGTAGTAGTCTTTTAAATGCTTTGCATATTTTATTAATAAGCCTTGAATATAAAGTTTTAAATATTTTAACTAATTTAGATAATTATACCTTTGGATAAATTTCAAATAAAATATGCAGATGATTATTTTCTCATCCAAACTCTATAATACAGTTAACTATAAAATTAAAAATAATAAATAAGTAAAACCAGTAAAGCTAGTAGACAAATTATTGATTTAGCTAAAAAATTAAACATCTAAAATAATAATTGTTCATAATCTTCACTTTGCTTTAACCCATAAGTGCTTTTTTTCTCTAAATATTTAATTTTGTATTTCCTGGCTTAGTTCTGCAGCCTTTTGTACATCCATATTCTCTAGTATTGCCGCAGCATCTTTATCTTCAAGACCTCTTAAGATCTCTAAAGCAAAATCCTTATTAAGATTACTTATTATATCTGCAGCAGCTCTAGGATTCATATTGGCATAGATACTTATTAACTTATCTAACTTCTCTTTACTGTTGGCTGAGACTGTTTGATTTGTTTTTATTTCTTCTTGTAATTCTTCATTAAGTTTTTTAAGATCTTCATTTTCTTTTTCTAAAAGTTCGATTTGATCTTTTTGAATAACTATTCTTTCTAATAATTTTTCATTATCTTTTTCTAAAACCTTATTTTCTTCTAACTACTTTTCATACTCCTGATCTGTTCTTACATAATCTTTTACAAATGGAGTACTCTTAATTATGTTCTCACCCCATTCTCTAAAAGAAACAATTCCAAGATTGTTTATTAATAACAAAGAACCAATTAAGATAATAACAATTAAAAATGTATAAAGATATTTTTTCATGCTAAATCCCTCCATTCTAAAAGATATGGTCTAAATCACCAAATAATATATTCATATCCATTATTTATAAATATTCTACATAAAAATACCAAATCCTCCCTCTTTGTACAGTAAAAAAGGGCTAATGACAAAAAGCCACTAACCCAAATTTATTAATTATTGATCTGGCCACTCTAAAAACTCAACTCTTCTCGCTTTAATTCTATATTTTTTTTGCTTCTTATCATCCTGTTCTACTAAGTAGGTACTGATCATGCCTTCAACCCCGGCGAGTTTACCTTTTTTAAGATATTTATTACATCTTTCAGCACCAGGACCCCAGTTAACAACATCAACAAAGTCTGTATTATACTCACCATTTTTGCCTCGATAGTTCCTGTCGATTGCAAGTGTAAATCTGCAGTAATCCACTTCATTTTTCGTTTTTTTAAGTTCGGGATCACTGACTAACCTCCCAGTCAATATAACATTATTTATCATATAACCACTCCTTTACCATATATTACCATATATTACATAACTATACAAGTTATGGGTGGCTATATAAATTTGGAACTTATTTATTCATCTCTATATTTTCTATATATACCTCTATATCTCCCCCACAAACCCAACCTATTTTTGCTGCCTCTTTTCGAGTTAAATTAAAGGTTATTTTAGCTGATTTATCTTCTTTTAATAACTTTTTTGCATCTTCAATTATTTGTTTTTCTTGGTTTCCTCCCCCGATAGTTCCATAAAAACTACCATCAGGAAAAATCAACATACTTGTTCCTGTATTACGAGGACTTGAAGATTTAGCATCTATAATTGTTGCTAAAGCAATCTTATCGTACTTTTCTTTATATTCAATAATTTTTTTAAGTAATCTTCTATTCATCCTTTGCCCTCCTAATCTTAATGATCTCTGCTATTATGGCTACAGCTATTTCTGCAGTGGTTTCAGCACCAATCGCAAGCCCAATAGGAGAATGAATTGACTTAAGTAGTTGATCATTTATATTATCCACTTCTTTTAATCTATCATATACTTCTTTAACCTTTTTAGAACTTCCAATCATTCCAATGTATTTACAGTTTTTATCAATTACCTCTCTTAATACATCATAATCAAACTGATGCCCTCTTGTTAGTATAACTATATAATCATTTTTTTCAACTTTATACTCTGATAAATAATTTTTATAACTTTTAAGTATTAGATGATCTATCTCAGGAAATCTTTCCCTGTTTAAAAACTCTTTTCGATCATCGATCACAGTTATTTCAAAGTCCATTAAACTTGCAACTTTTGAAACTGAGTTCGCAATATGACCAGCCCCAAATAATATTAACCTGGGATTATCAACAACTGGTTCTAAATATACCTTTAGATTACTATCATCAATTTTTAAAGTTTTAAGTTGAGGGTTATCAAAATTAAGTAAAGTTTTTTTACCTATTTCCTTTATTAAACAGTTTATTTTTTCTTTATTCTTTTCATTACTATACTCTAAATGATCATTATCTACTAATATGAACTTTTCACCTTTTAAGATCTTATACTCATTATCAGCTGAGATCACAGTTGAAACAACCAAATTGTTACCTTTTTTTGAAAGTTGGTTAAGTTTTTGATAAAAATTAACTTTCATGGACTACCTCCTTATTTTTTGACTATTTATTTTATAAATTTTATCATTTAAAAAAACCTTTAAAAAGATTTGAGGCATTATTAATAGTCAAGTTGAAGATATTACTATTATTTTCAAATATATCTTTAAGAGAATTAACTACATAATCAATCTGCTCATAACTTACTGTAAGAGGTGGTTCTAATCTAATTACATTAGGATTATTTAATGTATAAGCAGTAATTATATTGTGGTTATTATTTAATGTTCCCGCTACCATAGCACCCAGATACTGGTAAGAAAGTTTACTAAACATACCACTTGATAGTCGATCCATTATTTTTGATTCAGGTTGATTAAATTCAAGACCGATTAATAGACCTTTACCCCTTACTTCTTTTACTAAATCATACTTTTCTTCAAGTATTTTTAGTTCAGATAAAAAGTACTCGCCTTTTTTAAAAGCTTGATTGCTTAAATCATTATCAACTATATAATTGATAGAAGCAATAACAGCTGCAGATGCCCTTGTGTTTCCACCAAAGGTAGAAGTATGTAAAAGCGCATCATCCATTCTTCCATAAGCCTTATTCCATACTTTCTTGCTTGTTATATATGCACCAACCGGTTCAATTCCTCCCCCTAATGACTTTGCTAGACACATAATATCAGGTGTGACCTCTTCATAATTAGCCGCAAATAATTTACCTGTTCTGCCCAAGCCGGTCTGAATTTCATCTAATATCATTAAAACAGAATAGTGATCACAAAGTTTTCTAACATTTAAAAGATAACCTTCTGATGGTACTATTACACCACCTTCACCCTGAATTGGCTCCAAAATGACGGCCGCAATATTGTCACTACTTTTTAATTTTTCTTTTAATGAATCTAAATCATTAAAATTAACCTGTTCAGTTTTAGGTAAGAGCGGATTAAATCTTTTTTGATACTTTTCTCTACCAGTTATCGAAAGAGAACCATAACTTTTACCATGAAAAGAGTCTTTACAGTAGATTATTTTTTCTTTACCAGTTGATGCTCTAGCAAGTTTTATCGCACCTTCAACTGCCTCTGTTCCACTATTACCAAAAAAGGAAATAGATAAGTTACCAGGTGTGATTTGAGCCAAATTATAAGCTGCTGCACCATAGATCCCACCAATTGAAGCTTGTAGTAAATTTGGCCGGTCTATTACTTTATTAACTTCATCAATAATCTCTTTTCTATTATGTCCTAAGTTTAATGATCCATATCCTCCTAAAAAATCTAAATATTTATTTCCATCCTGATCAAACACTTCAACATCATCAGCTTTTATATAGTTTTTATCAAAGTTTAAAAGTTTTAACATCTTAACAAATTCTGGATTTATATGGTTTTTATAATTTGATTGAACCTGATCTTTACTTAACTTTAATGCTTGTTCAACACTATAAAGTTTATTCATAATCTTCACCTCTGTTATATATATTTATTCTTAAACTGAAATTTCCTGCTAAAATATTAGACAAATTACTAAAGTTTCAATTATAATAATAATAAATCAACTAAGGAGAATATACTATGCCAGAAAAAAAGATTGATACGATTTTACTTGATGGTTATCTTGATGAACCTTCTTGTCTAGGAGTACCACCATATATATCACCACATATCAGATATCTCTATGGAGCACTATTAGATGCTAAAATACCTGAAAAGAATATCAAATATATTACTATTGATCAATTAAGAAAAGATAAAGATAACTACTTAAATATGATAGAAAAAAAAGATTTGTTTATTGTTATCGCGGGAACAACTGTTCCCGGAAACTATCTTCAGGCCAAACCTATAAGTATTAAAGAAATTAAAGAACTCGGAAAAACTCTTTATTATCCTACCAAAGTACTGGGTGGTCCAATAACATTAATCAAGAAAAAAATGGCTGGTTATGACTTCCTAACCAAAGAAACAGCTGCTTTAGATATCTACAGTAAGTTAATGGATATCGACCTTGATCAGCTTAAAAATGATTCAGCACAATATATAGCAAAGTGGGCTGAAATGGGTGCTAAATTGACAGTTAAACATCCTTTTTTCCCTAATTTGGTCAATGAAATTGAAACCTTTAGAGGGTGTCCAAGAAAAGAACACTGTGCCTTTTGTAGTGAAAGACTAAAAAAACTTCACTATAAAAGAACACCTGAACAAATAATAAGTGAGATTAGAAATCTTAGTAATCTTGGAAATCATTACTATAGATTAGGCTGTCAAACTGATATCTTATCCTACTCAACAGATAATAAAGGTAAGCTAAATACCTATCAAATAGAAAAACTCTATTCAGGTATTAGAAAGGCTGACCCTAAACTAAAAGTACTACACCTAGATAATATTAATCCCGCTACTATTGCTAATAATATTAACCAAAGTAAAAAAATATTAAAAATTATTACAAAATATAATACTGAAGGAGATACTGCTGCTTTTGGGTTAGAATCTGCTGACCCACATGTATTAAAAAAGAACAATATAGAAACTAATCCTGAAAAAACCTTAAAAGCTATTGAACTTATTAATCAGATAGGTAGCTATAGAGTAAATGGAGTTCCAAAGCTTTTACCAGGGATTAACTTTCTACACGGTCTTATTGGTGAAAGAGATAAAACTTATGAATATAACTATAAATTTCTAAAAGAAGTATATGATAGGGGATTGATCTTAAGACGAATTAATATAAGACAGGTGGTTAATATTAATAACTATCCTTCTTCAAAAATCAAAAAGAGTTCTTTTAATAAATATAAGGATCTAATAAATAAAGAAATTAACAAACCAATGCTTAAAAGAGTTTTCCCTACCAATACTATCTTAAGAAATATCTTAATCGAAAAAGTTAAGGGAAAACTTAGCTACGGAAGGCAGTTAGGGACTTATCCAATTTTGGTTGCGATCCCTGGCAAACTTAAAGTTGGAAAGTTTTATAATGCAAAAGTTATTGACCATGGATATAGATCAATAACAGCTCTTCCCTGGCCAATTAAAATTAGTCAACTTAATAAAGATCAACTCTCATTTATACCGGGAATAGGTGATAAAAGAGCAAATAAAATATTTCTATCAAAACCCACTTCTGTTAATGAGATTAGTAAAATAATAAAAGATACTAACACAATCTCTCTGGTTAAAGAAATATTTAGTACTGAAGATCGGGATCAATAACATTTATCATTTTTTTATTATCAAGATATGCTCTTAGGTTCTTTTTAAAGATACTTACAGCTTCTTTATTATAGTTTGGATATAGTCCTGATGTATGAGGAGTCAAGATTACATTGTCCAGTTCATAGAGTTTTGAATTAGGGTCTAAAGGCTCTTTTTGATAGACATCAAGGGCTGCTCCAGCTATTATTTTTTCCTCAAGAGCCCTGATTAGTTCCTTTTCTTTGACAATCTGACCTCTAGCAACATTTATAAAGTGTGCTTTTTTAGACATAGCCTCAAACTCCTCATAACCAAAAAAACCTCTTGTCTTATCAGTTAACGGAAGAGTTACCACTACAAAATCAGACTTGCTTAACACCTCTTTTTTCTTTTTGTGACTATAAATTTTTTTAATATAAGGAATGTCTTGCTTAACCTTTCTTTTCACACCCATAACATTCATCTTAAAGAGATTTGCCTTTTTGGCAATCTCTTTACCTACTGCTCCTAAACCAAAGATAGCTAGATTTTTACCTTTTAAGTAATCAACTTTTAATCTATCCCATTCTCTCTTTTTTTGTAGTTCATAAAGATCATGAAATCTCCTTGTAATTGAGATCATATAGCCAATTACTTGTTCTGACATACTGTCTTTATGTATTCCACGGACTGAAGTTAATATTATTTCATTATCTTTAAGGTACTGAAAGGAATTATTTTTAAAAAATGTATCTACCCCAGCTGACCAGGATTGAATCCATTTTAATTTTTTCCCTTTTCTGACTAAGTTTAAATCAAACTCACGCATTAACATTGCAGCTAATATGTCTGTATCCTTTATCTCTTTAATAAGCTTATTAGGATCTTCAGTTTTAACAATTTCAATACCCTCAAAACTACTTTCAATCGATTTTAAATATTTATCTTTTAGGTCAAAACTAAATAAAATTTTCATTTTTACCACCTTTTATGAAACATACCCTAGTCCTTTCAATCTTTTCTTTTGTTCTTTAAGTCCATGATCTAAGATACTGTCTTTTAATCTCTTGTCTATATTAATATCTTCTTTACTTATAAAAACCTGATCGGTTTTATTTACAAATTCTTCTTTCATTATACCTGTTAATACTTTACCATCCATCGAATTAAGTAACGGTAAATCCAATAAATACATTACTGTTGGTGCAAGATCCATAATGTGAGCACCGTTAATTATACCTTTTTTTATCTCAGGACCTTCCATAAACAAAATTCCATTCATTCTGTGATGTCCAGTCTGATTTTTAGTTTTACTAACATTTTTATGGGATAAAAATTGATAAGCTCCTTTACCTAATGTTGACATATCTTTGGGAATAAATACTATCTCAGGAGCATAAGGAGTCATTTTACCCTGATAAATATCTTCTCCTTTATAAACTTTATCTATAATTTCTTCTCCAGTAAAGGGATTTTTAAATTGCTTTAATTTATCTATGATTTCTTCTCTTGTTTTTTCAACCTGATTTAAACTGAGTACACCTTCAGGATCTCTACCTTTTTTATTTAAATAAATATGTCCTATTTCACTGTGGGAATAGGCAACTGATTTTTTCCAGTTAACATTTTTACTGGAAATAAACAACCATTCTAATAAGGGATTGCTTGCTAAATCTACTGCTGTTTCTACCAGTCCTAACTTCCTTAAAGAAGGATAAATATACTCACCAATCGGTAAAAGTGTCTCTTTTGTTAAGCCTAACTTAAAGAAAATTTTTTTAAAAACGGTATTAAGATTATTTTTAAGTTTTATATATCCTTGATCCAATAACCAAGTATCTATATGAAAGTTATACTTAAGCTCACCAAAACCATGATCAGACATAATAATCAAGGTATCATCTTGATCTAAATACTCTTTTATACGTCCTATTGCTCGATCAATTGCTTTATAGATTTTAAGAATATAATAAGGTTTTTGATCTAACAAATGCCAGAGATAATGCTGGATCTGATCAGTCTCCATGAAGTGAACCATAAAAAACTGCCAATCATTTTCTATAATAAGTTGTTTTGTTAATTTTGTCTTTTTTTCAATATCACTGATCATTTCATCAACCCAACTATTAACCTTATAACCTCTGGTCCATTCTTTCGGTGAAAATTTAAAATCTGGTACGATTTCTTTTACACGATTAATAAACTCCTTAGGATAACTTTGAACCCTGGCATTCTTTGTTGTTAACAGACCTGGAATTATAAAGCCATCGACTCTTTCAGGTGGAGTAGTTACAGGTAAACCAATTAATCCTACTTTTTTTCCAAACTTATTTAATAAGCTCCAGAGAGTAGGTTCTTTGATATCCAAAGCTGTTACAGGTTGGGCACTATACTCTTTCTCAGATCTCTTAAACCAGTTAAATGCGCCATGTTTACCTGGATTAGTTCCTGTTTGAAATGATGACCAAGCTGCTCCAGTAATAGGAGGTATTGTACTTCTTAAAAGACCATGAGCTCCATTATCCATTAACTTTTTAAAGTTGGGCAGTTCTCCTTGCTTTATCCATTTTTTTATCAATGACATCTCAGCACCATCTATGCCTATCGTTAATATCCTATCACTCATTTACTTACTCCTTTCTGATTTATAAAAAAGCTAATAAATAATGCCTTAAAATATAGTAAAATTGTTAAGATAAATCCAAAAATTAATAACTCATAATTTGACCTAAAATAATATGCCCCGATTATATATAGCGGACATAATATAAGAGAAACTCTTGGTTTAAAACTTGTTAAATCTCTTATCCAAAAGGTTAAAAGGGCAGCTAATACTAAAATATATAAGGCTAAATAGAAATCTAAAACTAACATGGCCCCTACTGTTGTTGCCAGTCCTCTACCACCCTTGAATTTAAAAAATATAGGCCACATATGCCCCAAAATAGCTGCTGCAGCTATCATTATAATAAAAGAAAAATCAAAATTAAATAACTCTTTTCCAATATAGACTGGTATTGTACCTTTAAGCACATCAAAAGCTCCAGATAAAATACCTAAGTTTGCTCCCATTTGATGGTATATATTATAGGCACCAGGATTTTTTGTGCCTATTTTGTTTAACTGTATACCTCTTTTAACTGCCATTATCTGTCCTAATGATAATGAACCAAACAAATATGAAATTATAATTATTAATATCTTCATTTTAATACCGCCTGTTTATTATAAAAAGTAATCTGCTTAATATATATGATTGCTGTATAAAATTAAACTACAAATCATTTTAAGATATTTGTATAATGTTAAATCCTAAACCGATATTTTAAAAACAATTTTGAAATTATATACTTTTGGACTTTTAAAATTGTGCATTTATGGAAAGAGCACCATTTAAATTATTATCTAAAAAATCGCTTTTTCCTAAAGCTAAATCTAGATGAGCACTAAAAAAGTTAAGTCCTAGTCCAACTGTATAAATTGGATCTTGATCTGAAGGACTAATCATTCCACTTCTTACTGTAAGACCATTAAAAATTATATCTTTCTCAAAACCAAGGTATAATACAGAACTGTCATTATCTGTATATTTTTCTAAATCACCAACAATCCTTGCATCAATAATTGGGATATCTATTGAAGTCCCAACTCGATAACTCTGTTTTGGAGTATATTCTTTTTGATAATCACTTATATTTTCTTCTAACCACTGTTCATTCGTAGTATCATAACTGAACTCCTTTTTTTCACCTCTTAGTTGGTAAGATGGAGCAATAATATTTTTAAAATTAACTCCAAATTTGATTCTTTCTGTAAGATTAATTAATATCCCTGTATCAACAGCTAGACTACTCCCTTTTGCAGTTGCTATTTCATTTTTTAAATTTTCATCATCTAATAATATATCTATATAGTTTGTCTTTAAAGTTTTAATATTTACACCATAAGAAAGTCCTATTATATTTTTAATTTTAAGATCAACTTCCCTACTAATAGTAATAATACCAGAATTATTAGTTAGACTAGTTGCCCTCAATTGGTTTTCGTTTTCTTGTTCAATTAAAAGTCTATTCGTAAGATTTAAACCAACCCCGAATGAAGAAAAATTACCTCCCACAAATAACTGATTGTTAAGCTTAATAATAGGTAACAAATTATCTATTTCTTCAAATGATTTTGTCGAGCTAGTAGAAAAGTCTTCTGACAGATTATCTATCATCTCAATCAGATCATCAGTTTGAGCTAAATCAGAAGTGGCCAGACCATAATCAAACTGTATTCCCATAAATCCACTGTCATTTAATCCGGCAGGATTATATAATACAGCTGTCATATCTCCAGCTAAACCTGTATAGGCACCACCCATACCATAAGATTTAGCTGTTATAGTATATGCGTTTGTACTAATATTAAAAGAAAAAATCATTACTAAAATTAAAGTGACAATAAAATATTTTTTCAACTAAATCACATCCTCTATATTTTTTGTTTAATTAATTGATAAAGATATTCTTTAAATTCTACCGCAAGATCTTCTCTACTAAGAGCAAAATCTACTGTCGCTTTTAAGAAGCCTAATTTATTTCCTACATCATATCTCTTACCTTCAAATTCATATGCTTGTAGGGTTCGGTGTTGAGCTAATTCATTTAGGGCATCTGTTAGCTGAATCTCACCTTTTATACCGGGTTTTGTATTTTTTAATATATCAAAGATATCTGGTGTAATTATATATCTACCCATGATTGCAATGTTTGAAGGTGCTTTATCTATTGAGGGTTTTTCTATTAATTGATCCACTTTATAAACTCCATTATTAATTTCACTATGTTTAACTATCCCATATTTTGAAACCTCTTGTTCTCTTACTTTTTTTACTCCAATTAATGGTTTCCCCTCTTTTTCATAGATTTCTGCCATCTGTTGAATAACGGGTTTTTTAGAAACAACAATATCATCTCCTAATAATACAGCGAAAGGATCATCTCCTATAAAAGTACGCGCACAATAAATAGCATGTCCTAGACCTTTTGCCTTTTTTTGCCTTACATAGTGTATGTCTATCATTGAGGATAAATCGTCAATTATCTTTAATAATTTTTCTTTACCTTGCTCTTTTAAGGCCATTTCTAATTCTATATTCCGATCAAAGTGATCTGCTATACTCTTTTTATGTTTACCAGTAATAATTATTATGTCTTCAATACCTGCAGCTACAGCCTCTTCAACTATATACTGAATAGATGGTTTATCTACAATTGGTAACATCTCTTTAGGTTGTGCCTTGGTTGCCGGCAAAAACCTTGTTCCTAAACCTGCTGCTGGAATTACTGCTTTTTTTAACTTCATTGTCAGATTACCTCCAACTGATCTTATTTTTTAATATATATTTTCATAGTTAACATTAATTCTTTAATCAATATCTTTTCCTTATAAAATATTTCTGGATTTAAATATTTATTCCTGTATTTATTTTTATGGTATAATCATAATTGATTTTAATTTTTATTTTTAAACTTTAATTTAAAAAAGGATTTTTGATCATTAAATAGAACAATATATATTAGATATACAAAATGTAATTATTTAAAATAAAGGAGTTTTTTTATGAGTGATAGGTACCTTTCTAATATTATCAAAAAGAATTTTAAAATAATTTTGATCTTCATCCTAGTTATTTTATTGATAGGATTTGTCATTAAAAATATTGGTGAAATTCCCTATGAAGATCAACACCTTATGAATACAACCACCCCGGTTCAATTTGAAATAAAGGGAAATGAAATTAGAGGTTTTATTTACCTTTCATATTGGGTACAAGCTGATTCAAATAAAACTAATCAGATGAACTCGACTGAGTTTGGAAATTTCTTGCTTGAAAATGGTTATATTGACTTAAGAAAATATAAAGATAGTCTAATTACTACCTTAAAGACCTATAATCCTGATCAAATTAAGGAAAGTTGGATGAATGACTATCAGTTTTTCAAAAAAAGAAATGTTTACTTTATAGATAATGATAATAAGTTGATGAATACTATGAAAAAACAAGAGATAGATATTAATTTAAATTATCACTTAAAAAAAATATTCTTTGTCTATTTGGACAAAGAAAAATATAACGAGTTTATAAAATCTTTAGAATAAGATAACAGATGAGGGTTATCTCTCATCTAATTTGATAGTTATTGATCTATTATTTTTTCAACCTCTTTTGAAAACTTTTCTTTTACGGTTTGTAATTTATGATAAGCCTTTTTATTTGACTGGTCATTAACAGCAAAATATACCTTTAGTTTAGGTTCAGTACCAGAAGGTCTGATCGTTATCAAACTATTATCTTCTAATTTATACTGTAATACATTTGAACTTGGTAAGTTAATCTCTTTTTTGGTATCATCGATAAGATTATACTTTATACTTTCCTTATAGTCTTTCCAGATCATTACTTTTTTTCCAGCAATCTGTTCTAAGCTGTTTTCTCTAAAATATTTTAATGTGTTATTAATCTTTACCTGTCCTTCTTTTCCTTCTCTTTTAATTGCAATTAAATCTTCTTTATAATAACCATAATCTTCATATATTTCTATTAATCTCTGGTAAAGAGTTTTGCCTTTTTTCTTATAGTAAAGTGCCATAATTGCTGTCAAACCACAGGCAATTACAGCGTCTTTATCTCTTGCATAGTCTCCAATTAGATATCCATTACTTTCTTCAAATCCTAATATAAACTGGTTGTTCTTATCCTCTTCAAACTTAGTAATAAGTTCACCAATATATTTAAACCCGGTGAGTACATCCATAACCTTAATACCATATTTACCAGCAATCTCTTTAATTATTTCAGTTGTCACAATTGTTTTTATTATAACTCCATTCTCAGGATATTTAGCATTGTTTAATAAAAAATCAGCCATAAGAGTACCAATTTGATTTCCGTTTAAACTTATATATTCTCCTTGATCATCTTTAACAATTACACCCATTCTATCTCCATCAGGATCTGTACCCATTATTAAATCAGAGTCAAGACCGTTTGCTAAAGCAATCGCCATTTCAAAAGCAGAATATTCTTCTGGGTTTGGGCTTTCTACAGTCGAAAAGTTCGGATCAAATACAGCCTGTTTTTCAACAATAGATAGTTGATTAAATCCTGATTCTTTAAGTAGTCTCTTTGTTAATTTATATGCACTTCCATGTAATGGAGTATATACTATATTTAGTTTATCTCCGTCATTTTTTGCTAAATCTATATAGGGAAGTGTCTCAATCAAAGTATGGATATATTTACTGTCAATATCTTCTCCGATATAGTTTAATAATCCTTTTTTTAATGCTTCTTTTTTTGAAATAGTTTTCGCCATCAAATAGTTATCTATCTCATTAATCTCAGCAATTATCTTTTTAGCTTTTTCAGGTACTGCCTGACAACCATCCGGACCATATACCTTATACCCATTATATTCAGGAGGATTATGGCTTGCTGTTATTACAATTCCTCCAGATG
Organism: Halanaerobiales bacterium; assembly: GCA_021736965.1. GTDB lineage: Bacteria > Bacillota > Halanaerobiia > Halanaerobiales > M55B127 > M55B127. Next base: position 24,490 of record JAIPEV010000002.1, read on the forward strand.
CATTTAACTTTCGAACTGCATAAGATAATTCAGGAGTAGGTCGTAAACTGTCAAAGAGGTATGTCTTAATTCCATTTGCCCCTAATACTAAAGCAGCTTCTAAGGCAAACTCGGATGATTTGTGCCGGTTATCATAGGCTATAACAACACCAGATTTTTTACCCTTTTCTTCAAAATAATTTATTATATAGTTGGCAAAACCTTGAGTAGCTCTTCTTATCGTATATTTATTAATTCTGTTAGTTCCTGCTCCTATTTTGCTTCTCATCCCACCAGTACCAAATTCGAGGTCTTTATAAAAACGATCTTCGATTTCTTTTTCATCATCTTTTATTGTTTTAAGTTCATTTCGAATTTCCTCATCGAAATATTCACTCTTTAACCACTTTTTATATCTTTTCATAAAATCCATTATTAATTTACACCTCTCTGGTTGGTAAATTTAAACACTCTTAATCTATACTATTTCAATTTCAAAGTAAAAAATCCTTTTTTTAATAATTTATAAAAAAACCTTATATATTAAGCCCCAGTATGAAAAGAATCAACCAGCCTTTAAAATCCCGTCAAACATTGGGAGAGTTAGAAGTTTAAAAAAGCTGATTGAAAATATTAACTTATTTATAGTTTTTTAATAAGTATCTATTTAATTATTATTTACCTTGTTGAGATAGTTCTTTCATATATATTATTTATATATAAGTACATAGTATTTTAATCAAATTTTCTGAATTTATCGATTATATATTCAATATCGTTTTCTGATAAAGCAGGATGAACAGGTAATGAAACTACTTGATCACATAGTTTTTGAGTGACTGGACAGTTTATATTTTTATAACCTAACTTTTTATATAAGGACTGTTCATAGGCTGGTATCGGATAATGAATTCCAAAACCAATTTCATTTTCTTTTAAGTATTTTAATAATTTAACTCTGTTATCAGTTTTTATAGTATATTGATGAAATACATGTTTTCTATCCTCAGGAATAAAAGGAGTTTCAAGCCAACTTAGATCACTTAAACCTCTTGTTAACTTATTGGCATTTTGTATTCTCTGGGAATTAAACTGATCAAGCTTTTTAAACTGCATAAGACCGATTGCTGCAGAAATATTAGTCATTCTATAGTTATATCCTAATATATCATGGTGATACTTGTTAGAAGAACCATGGTTAATTAATAATCTAGACTTTTCCATTATATCATGATCATCAGTTATTATCATCCCACCTTCACTTGTTGTAATATTTTTGGTGGGATAAAAACTAAAAGCTGAGACATCTCCAAATGAACCTACTTTCTGATTATTATATTCAGCTCCATGTGCTTGAGCACTATCCTCTATCAATAAAATATTGTGTTCATTTACAATTTCTATAATCTCATCCATGTCACATGGTAAGCCAAACAAATGCACTATTAACAAAGCTTTAGTTTCGGGATGTTTTTTTAATAGTTCTCTGACTGAGTCGGGATCAATGTTAAAGGTATCTGGCTTTACATCAGCAAAGAGTGGAACTGCTTTTGAGTATAATAAGCAGTTACTGCTTGCAATAAATGTAAAAGGAGTTGTTATTACCTTATCACCTTCTTGGATATTAAGAGC
>JAIPEV010000131.1 GCA_021736965.1 Halanaerobiales bacterium
AACGGTAAAAGATACATTGGACAAGAATCTACACAACGTGCACATTTTATACATGGTTTCGGATCAAACTTTGCTACACTTTCTTTATGTAATACGATAATCCCAGATGTTCCTTTAACTGTTGGTACTTGATCAGTATGTTGAGCTGGGCCTGTCATCGGGCCACCTAAGATTATTTTCCCGGGATCTCCTTGATAACCTCCTGCTTCTTTTAATAAGTCCTTTACTGATGTTCCTATACTATAATAAAGGTTACAAGGTTGTTTAATACCTTCACCTGTAATCGTAATTGTCCTTTCAATAAGTGGTTTCCCATCTCTAACAGCTTCAAGTACTGAGATGGCTGTTGTAACATTATTAACAATAACACCAACATCTAAAGGAAGTCCACCTTCAGGTACTTCTCTGTTAAGGGCGGCTTTAATTAACATCTTTTCTCCACCTTGTGGATATTTTGTCTCAAATATCTTTACTTCTATATTTTTTTCACCTTCTACTGCATTTTTCATACTAGATATTGCTTTGGGCTTATTGTCCTCTATTCCAATAATTCCTTTTTTAGCATTAGAGGCTTTCATCATAATCTTCATACCTAAAATAACATCTTTTGATCTTTCAATCATCATTCTATTATCAACATTTAAAAAAGGTTCACACTCTATTCCATTTAAAATAAAGTATTCTATTTCTTTGTCATCTGGAACAGATAGTTTAACATGAGTCGGAAACATCGCTGCACCCAGACCTACTATACCAGCTTCCCTGACAATATTAATTATTTCTTTTCGAGTAAGTTGATCAATATCTTTATTACTTTTTAATGAATCATCAAAAAGATCTTGATCATCTGTTTTTATGATAATAGACATTACTTTTTGACCAGAAGGAACTAAGACTTTTTCTATACTTTTTACTGTTCCAGAAATTGAAGCATGTACTGGAGCAGCAACAAAACTGTCGGTATCCCCTATCTTTTGACCTCTCTTTACTGAATCACCTTGTTTTACAATAGGTTTTAAAGGAGCTCCAATATGTTGCTGTAAAGGAATTACTACTTGATTAGGATAAGCAGCAGTCTTTAAAGGTTTTTCTTTTGTTAACTCTTTATGATATTCAGGATGAATACCCTGTTTAAAAGTAAGCACACTCATTATTTCACCTCTGTTTTATTGAATTTTATATATTAAATAGCTAACTATAATTATTTTATACTAAGTAAATTTAATCTGCAAATTATTTCACAATAAAAGTATCGTATCCTAATTTAATTAACTGTTGTTCTATCTTTTCTGTTTTTTCTTGTGATTTTTCTCCAATCACCCTCACCCTATATGTTGATGCATCTTTTATTATAACATTATAGCCTTTTTCTTCAAGTTCTAATTTAAACTTTTCAGCATTGTCTTTACTGGAAAATGCACCAACTTGTATCTTGTAAAACTCACTAAATTCATCTGGCTTTTGATTTGTTTCATCATTTGAGTTAACTTTTTGAACTCCTGGTATTTCCTCAGTTTCTTTATTATCTTCTTGCTCTGATCTGTTCACAGTAGTATTTTCTTGTAATGAACTTTGATCTACTATATTTTCTTTTACTACCTCTGTATCAGTTTTTGAAATATTGCTATCTTTATCCTGTATCCATCTAAATATATTTGCCCCTACTATATAACCAATAAAAACACATATTATTGCCATTATTATTACAACTAATGTTAATGATCTGGTATTGCCTTTATTTTTTTTTGACATCATATAACCCCCTCGTGCTCAAAGCATACAGATAAAACCTCGCTTCAGATACAGTATATAATGAACCTGTAATACATAAGACATCTTCTTTATTAATTAGATTAACTGTATGGTTTACTGCTTTATATAAATCAGTTATTATTATGTTATTTAGATTGTTTTGATCAGCTATCTCTTTTATTTTACTAGGCTTTAATGTTCTTTCATTACTATTTTTAGTTATAATTAATTTTACTTTGTTAGGAAGTTGATTAAAAAGGTTGATCATTTCCTTATAATCCTTATCTTTAAGAATACTAATTACGATATTTAAAGTTTTCTTTTTTTTAATATTTTCTCTTAAAAAATTAATTAATCTTTTTAACCCATCTACATTATGGGCACCATCTAATAAAATATCTGGATTTTTATTAACCACTTCTAAACGACCAGGCCACTTGCAAATTTTAAATCCATTATATATATCTTCTTCTTTAATATCAAATTCATCTGTTAAATATTCTAGACTTTTTATAGCTAATGCAGCATTTATTATCTGATGTTTACCTAAAATATTTAGTTTTAAATTAGTTAATAATTGCCCTTTATAAGGGTAGCTAAACATCTGATAATCTAAACCTTTATACTTAATATTTGATTCTTTAATATCTTTGACTATAACCATTAACGATTCTCTTTTATTAGTTATCTCTTTAAAGACCTCTAAAGCATCACTATTATAAGTGGCAGTTATCAATGGTTTTTTGTTTTTAATTATTCCTGCTTTTTCTCTAGAGATATCTTTTATTGTTGGACCTAATATATCTGCATGTTCTAAACTAATATTAGTAATAATACTCATTATAGGTGACTTAATCACATTTGTTGCATCTAATCTTCCACCTAACCCTACTTCCAAAACTCCAATATCAATATTTTTTTGTTCAAAATATATAAATGCAATAACAGTAATAATTTCAAAAAAACTTGGCTCGTCTTTACTTATTTCATCTGAATGATCATTAAAAACCTTGTCAATTCTCTTAACTATTCTGGTCAAATCTTTTGTGTTTATTGGTATATTATTAATCTTAAAACGTTCATTAAAATGAATTAGTGGTGGTGATATATAAGTACCTACCTTATATCCCGATTCAATTAATATATATGTCAACATTGCTGCAGTAGATCCTTTGCCATTTGAACCACCAATATGAATATACTTCACATTGTCTTGTGGATTATCTAAATACTTAAGAAGTATCTTAACTCTTTTTAGACCAGGTTTAGATCCACCTATCTTTCCATATTTTTTAAACTGAGATAAATATTTATAAGGATTCATAATCATCTTCCTTTATTTATTAATAAAATAATTAGCTTGAATAATTTACTCTTCCTGTTATAAAATATTAAGTATAGACAAGGAGGGTAATACAGTGAATAATATTTTACTAACATCATTGATCTCATTATTTACAGCACAGTTTTTAAAAATCTTTACTATAAAACCTTTATCAATAACAAATATTATTGGTTCTGGTGGTTTTCCTAGTTCCCATTCTTCATTTGTAGCTACTTTAACTACTTTAGTCGGATTAAAATATGGTTTTAAATCTGATCTTTTTGCTATAGTTATTATATTTGCTATGATAGTTACTTATGATGCAAGTGGTGTTAGAAGAGCAGTTGGTGAACAAGCAAATGTATTAAATAATTTAATTAAGCACCTTAATGTTAAAAATATTAACAGAGATCCCGAGTTATTAAAAAAAGATCTAAAAGAACTTATTGGACATACTCCCTTTGAAGTGTTCTCCGGTGTGCTCTTAGGTGTTACAATTGCTCTTGTTAGTCATTACTACTTATTTTAATTTTTTTAGATATATTTTTGCTTCTTTTTTACTTTTTACTTTCCCTAAAGCCACTTCTTTTTTTAGTAATTTTTTATACCTTCCAATTACTATGCCCTCTTTAATATTTAAAGTTTCTTTAATAAAAGTGCCATCAAAAATCAGTTGATTAACTCTCTTTTTTATAGTTTTTAAGCTTTTTATGATATTTAATACCTTTTCATTATATATCTCAACTTGATCATTACATTTATAAAAACTATTTAAAATTTGATTTAATAAGTAAATATCCAGATCTTCTTTATAAAGATTATTATATATCAACTCATCGTTATTATAATATAATTCATAATTTCTAATAGTTTCACTTAAAATGGTTAGATATTTTATAACAATATAAATATCTTTTTTGCTAAATGTATACTTTGATAATGAAAACTTTATTTCATTTAATAATATATCTTTTTGTAGTAATGGGATTAAAAATAACTTTATTAGAAGTAATAAGTAATTTTTGATCTTTTTTTGACTTGTATTTTCATTTTGTTTTGATATCATAGATAAACATTTTTTGATATTCCCCTTATTTTTATATGTATTAATATTAAAAATTACTGTAAAAAGACTATCTATCAAAAACTCCTCAAATCTATTTATATTTACAAAATTTAATAATTTTATAAGTTCCTCTTTTATTCTTTCCTCTTTAACTGTTTTTAACAAATTCTTTTCATTTTTTAAAATAATTTTTGTTCTTTTATCAAAATCAAAATTATACCTATTACTGAATCTATGGGCTCTTAATATTCTGATGGGATCATCTTTTAAAGTATTATTATTTAATATTCTTATCTCCTTATTTTTCAAGTCATCTGTACCATTAAAGGGATCAATCAAATTGGATTGCTTTATTGTAACTTTCTTATTACAAAATTTTAGATCAGATATTAAACAGGCAATAGAATTAATAGTAAAATCCCTGTGACCAAGATCATCAATAATATCTTGACCAACAGGGGCTGAAAAGTCTATAAATTTACTATCTTTAGTTACTACTCTATATATATTTCTTTTACTGTCTAAAATAACTTTTTTACTTTTTGTATTTTTTGTAAAGATATCTACAGTTTTTTTAATATCTCCGATCACTACTAAGTCTATATCTTTTGTCTCTAGTCCTAAAAGATGGTCTCTAATAAAACCACCAACGATATATATTTTTTGATTTTGAGAAATATATTTTAATATTGAAAAGTAGTTCATAACTTTCCCCTTGTTTTACTTATTTGACTAATTTTTTTACTATCTTTTCAACTGAAAAACCAAAATGAGCTGCAACTTCTTTACCAGGTCCACTTACCCCAAATTCATCTTGAGAAATAACTATATCATCTTTTTTAAGAAATTTATACCATCCATTACTTATACCTGCTTCAATAAGTACTCTGGCTTTGGTTGGTTTACCTAATAATTTTTCAATATAGCTACTTGTCTGTTGTTCAAATATATTTCTTTCAGGAACTGATATAATCCTTGTATTTATATTTCTTTGTTTAAGTCTTTCAGCGACTGATTGGGCTAATGAAACTTCACTACCAGTAGCTATTAATGTATAGCTGTAACTATCTGTACCTTCTTTTATTAAATAACCACCCTTATCAAAATATTTTGCTCCATTTACCTTACATATTTCAGGTAAACTCTGTCTTGTTAAAACTAATGCTGTTGGACCTTCTTTTCTTTTTAAAGCAGCTAACCAAGCTTCTTTTGTCTCTTCTGAATCAGCAGGTCTATATACCCTTAAATTAGGAATAACTCTTAATGCTTCAAGTTGTTCAACTGGTTGATGTGTTGGACCATCTTCTCCAATATATATCGAATCATGAGTAAATACATAGATCACAGGTTGTTTCATTAAAGCTGCTAGACGAATTGCAGGTC